>CAMCZJ010000023.1 GCA_945886995.1 Asaia bogorensis | reverse complement strand
GGAGAGATCCACAAGCACCACGTGATCTATCCCTGGTTCCAGGTTCAGAACATTCAGGGGCAGCGTCCCATCAGGTCGGCCAAGCCAGGCCGCGCGCGCCCGTAACTCATGCCTAAGCGCATCAACATCGGCCGAAGGCCGCAGGCGCGATTCGCGCGTGCGCATGTCGGCTGGTCCATCCGCGCGACTAAGGCCTTCAGCCTTTGGTAAACCAGCGAGCAGACCGTAAAGCTCTGAGCGCAGCAGCTGAGCAGCGCCGAGGTCAGGTGAGGTTTGGTTCGCCCGTTCAAGCAGGCCGAGCGTGGCGCTTATGTCCTCTCCGCGCGCTAAAGCGGCAAGCGCTGCGCGAAGATCGGAATCAAGGGCGCTGGAAAGGCCTGATTTGGGGAGCAAAAGCGTGCAAACCAGCGCCATCAGTGGAAGCGCCTTCATCGCCCGCGTTCTGCTCCTGCAATCTCGCCTACGATAGCCCATCTACTCCCTTCCCATTCCCAAACCAGGGTCTTCCATGTGTCCAGCGAAAGACTGGAACTGCGGTATAATTGCAAGAACCGCACCTCTACGCGTGTCGGGGAAACGGGTCGAGTCCTCATGCGTTCAATGCGTATGTTCAGGTCTTGCGCGCGTTCAAGGGCCAAGCGTCGTGCTTCCTCCCATTCGGCCCGGGTGCGGGCTCCCGACCCCACAAACCCGCTCGCATAAAATCCAAGGTACTGGCCAAGGTCTCGCGCAGACCATGCACGGGCCCAGGCTCTGGTGAGGTTTTCGATTTCTGCGGAGGCGGCCCGTTCCCTGTACGTCCCTTGCGTCACCGGGGTTTGGTCAGGCTGAGCAACAGAGGGGGCAACCTCAGGCCTTGCGACGGGCTGCGGAGAGCGTGGGGGCGGGGAGGCCGATGGGGCGGGGAGCGGCACTTGGACCGCCACAGGCTCCGGAGCCCGTACAGGTGCAGTCGCCTGAGGGGCACTCGCAGCAGGAGGCGGGGGAGGGCTTATCGAGGGCCGCGCAGGAGTCGCGGGAGCCGCACGCGAGCCGTTTTCCGCGACCCTGGGCGTTGGGCCATTCAAAGCCGATGCCTCTGGTAGATCGAGCGATCTCGCAAGAGTCTCACGCGCCAGGGCCACATAGATTTGGCGGAGGCGTTGCCAAACAGGGCCGACCTCGGTGTGCTTTTCGAGATATGCCTCCAAAACCTGTCTGGCGCCATCAAGGTTGCGGGCTTCTACAAGGCGATCCGCGCGCGCAAGGGTCTCGGGGTTAGCCTCAGCCTGTGTCGTGTCAGAGAACGCGAAAAATCCCACCAGGAGCAGGCGAGCCACCATCCAGGCCACGGGCCTGCCGGTAATGCCAACCTCGCAAAACCTTTGCCGATCACTCGGCTTTCCGACGTCCTTCCGCGATGGGCCCCTCATGAGAAGGTCGGCTAATGGTAAATGCAAGGTCTGTCAATTCTTGTTCAGGCAGAGAAGGCTGGGAGGTGTTTGCCACCTAGTTGATTGAAAAAAATCATTAAATTGAGTGTCACCATCCCTACGCAATCAGGTGATCCATGAAATCGGTGCTGTCTCGCGCCACAGGCGCAGCCTGGGGAGGGGGCGAATAGACAGTGGCTTGGTTATCAAGAAAAGCATCGTTTCTGGTTCAACCGGAAAGCCTGATCCCTGTCAGTTCCACGAGTGACCGCCACCGCGCCAATTCGGCCTTCTGGAACTCCCCAAAGGGTGCCGCGGCCATGGGCGCGGCGACAAAGCCCTGACCTTGCAGCCTCTCACGCAGGGCGGGTTCAGCCAGAATGCGGAGCAAAATGTCAGACAGCCGCGTGATGATCTCAGGCGCCGTGCGGGCCGGCGCCCAAAGCCCGAACCAGGCATCCACGGCCAGATCAGGCGCGTTCAATTCGGCAAAGCTGGGCACATCGGGCGCTTCTGGCAGCCGGGCCGGGGCGCCGATGCCAAGGGCGCGCAGCCGCCCGTCGCGCACCAGGGAAACCACTTGCGGCCAGGTGGAGACAAAGAAATCCACTGTGCCAGCAATCGTATCGGTGGTGGCCTGGGCCCCGCCGCGATAGGGCACATGGGTCGCGTCCAACCGTTCACGCCGGGCGAAGGTTTCGGCAATCACGTGGCTCGCGGAACCCGCGCCAGAAGATGCGTAGGTCAGTTTGCCGCCATTGCGCCCCTTCGTGGCCAATTCGGCCAAGGTCTTGGCACCGCTGATCGGCACCACCAGCGCATGGTGTACCGTTGCAAGCTTCGCGATGGGTGCGAAATCAGCGACCGGATCGAAGGGGAGCGAAGGCAGCATGGCCGCATTCGCCGCATGGGTCTGATTATTGCCAAGCGCCAGCGTGTAGCCATCCGGGGCCGCCTGCGCGACCGCCTGGGTGCCAACAACTGCCGCCCCTCCGGGCCGGTTATCCACCACAAAGGCGCTGCCGGGGATGGCTTCCTGCAGGGCAGCCGCAAGGGTGCGCGCCAGAACATCCGTTGACCCACCGGGCGGATAGGCCAGCACAATGCGCACCGGGCGCGCTGGCCTGGCTTGCGCGCGGGCCAGGGCTGGCATGGCCAGCATGGGTGCTGCCAATAAAACGCGACGCTGGATCATGGTTTTCCTTCCCCCTTTGCGGCAGCGCCGTTTTAGCCTTCGCGTTGCGCCCGCGCGCGCTTTGCCGCCGGGCGTTCCAGGCAGAGGGCAAGCCAAGCCTTCACCTTCGGGAAGGCTGTGAAATCATAGCCATTCATGAAAGCGCCGTAGAGCACGGAGGCAAGGTTCAGATCGGCGATGGTGAAGCCATTGCCCACCAGATAATCCCGCCCCGACAATTCCGCTTCCAGGACTGCCAAGCGCTGGTCAGTGGCTTCCTTGCCAAGCACCGCTTCCGCCGCAATGCGATCTGCGGGCGGGCGGATGAAGGTATTATAGGCCCAGCGCATGACATGCGGTTCGGCTTCCGTCGCCGCCCACAATGTCCATTGCAGCGCGCGCGATGCGTCATTGCCGGTGGGCATCAGCGGTGCGCCCACCTTGCCCGCGATGTGCAGATTGATGGCAAGGCTTTCGAATAATACCAGATCACCATCTTCCAGCGCAGGGATCTTGTTATTCGGGTTGATCTCCAGCGGGCGTTCCAACTTGAAGCCGGGCACGAAGCCAAGCGGGATAACCTCATAAGCAAGACCGGCTTCTTCCGCCGCCCAGATGCAGCGGAAGGCGCGGGAACGGGCAATGCCGTGGATTTTTAGCATGAGTTCTTTCCTGTCCTTATCTGGCGTCTTCACATGCCGCCAATGTAATTCGGCCCGCCGCTGCCTTCCGGCGTGCACCAATCAATATTCTGCGTCGGGTCCTTGATGTCGCAGGTTTTGCAATGCACGCAATTCTGCGCATTGATCACCAAACGCGGCTTGCCTTCTTCCGCGCCCACTGCCTCATACACCCCGGCGGGGCAATAGCGGCTTTCGGGGCTGGCGAAGATGTCATAATTCACGCCTTGCCAAAGCCCTGGATCGCGCAGCTTCAAATGCGCGGGCTGGTCTTCTTCATGATTGGTATTTGCCAGAAACACGGAAGACAGGCGATCGAAGGAATAAACCCCATCCGGCTTGGGATAGGTGATTTTCGGCGCTTCCGAACCCTTCTTCAGCACGGCGTGATCTTCGTGATGCGAAAGCGTCCAGGGCGATTTGCCGCGCGTGATATAGGTTTCAATCGCGGCATTGATCATCCCGCCCCAGAAGCCGTATTTCGCAAAACCTGGGCGGATATTCCGCACCGCCTGCAATTCCGGCCAGATCCAGGAATGGCGCAGCATTTCCGGATAGGCATTCAACACCGGCGCGCGATTTTCCGTGGCGCAAGCCGCTGCCAGCGCCTCCGCCGCGATCATGCCGGATTTCATCGCGGTATGCGTGCCCTTGATTTTCGGCACATTCAGGAAGCCCGCTGAATCACCAATAATCGCACCGCCTGGAAAGACCAGCTTCGGGATCGCCTGATAGCCACCTTCATTCAGCGCCCGCGCGCCATAGGCAATGCGCTTGCCGCCTTCCAGCATGGCGCGCACTGCCGGGTGCTGCTTGAAGCGCTGAAATTCCTCGAAAGGGGAAAGCCAGGGATTTTGGTAATCCAGCCCGACAACGAAACCGATACTGACCAGATTATCGCCCAGCATGTAAAGCCAGGAACCACCATAGGTATCGGTCTTCAAGGGCCAGCCCACGCTATGCCAAATCAAGCCCGGCTGATGCTTTTCCTTGGGGATTTCCCATAATTCCTTTATGCCAAGGCCGAAGGTCTGCGGTGCGGCGCCATCACGCAGATTGAAGGTCTCAAAAAGCTTTTTCGTGAGCGACCCACGGCAGCCTTCAGCAAACAGCGTGTAACTCGCGCGAAGCTCCATCCCCGGCTGATAACTCGGCCCTTTTTCGCCATCCTTAGTAATGCCCATCACGCCGGCCACCACGCCGCGCACCTGGCCATCTTCAATGATCGTCTCGGAAGCGGCGAAGCCTGGATAGATCTCAACGCCCAAAGCTTCCGCCTTGGCGCCCAGCCAACGGCAGACATTGCCCAAGGAGACAATGTAATTGCCGTGATTATTCATGGCCGGCGGCGTTGGCAGCTTGAAGGCTTTGGTTTCCGTCAGGAACATGAAGCGGTCATCGCCGGCGGGCGTGGCCAGCGCCGGTGGGTCATCACGCCAATCGGGAATCAGTTCATCCAAGGCGCGGGGTTCGAGCACTGCGCCCGAGAGGATATGCGCGCCGATCTCACTGCCCTTTTCAATCAGGCAGACCGCCAAATCCGGGGCGAGCTGTTTCAGGCGGATCGCCGCGGCAAGGCCGGAAGGCCCCCCGCCCACGATCAGCACATCAAACTCCATCGCTTCCCGTTCTTCGGACATACCGCGCTGCCTTTCCTCATGGCTATTATGTCCATGTAGCGAAGGCGCGGGTTGCGCGGAACCCCGCACCGGGCCGATATGTGGGGGATGGAGCAGGAGAGACCCGCCCTTGCCGCCGCCCTAGCCCTGCAATGCGATTGGGGGGCGGATGAGGCGTTGATGGAAAGCCCCGCGGATCGCCTGACCGCGCGGGAAGCGGCTCCGCGCCCGGAACCTGCCCCCAAGCCGGAACCGCCCCCGCGCCCCAGCCGTGTGGCGCCCGTCGCCCTGGCCGCTGCCCCGCCTGCCGTGACCCGGGCCGAGGCTTTGGCGGAAGCGGCGGCCGATCTGGCGGCGTTGAAGGCTGCGATTGCCGGGTTTGATGGCTCGCCGCTCAAGGAAACCGCGACCAATCTGGTTTTTGGCGGAGGGGTGGCCGATGCCAGCCTGATGCTGATTGGTGAGGCGCCGGGCGCGGATGAAGACCGCGCCGGGCGGCCCTTTGTCGGCGCTTCCGGCCAGTTGCTCGATAAGATGTTCGCCTCAGTCGGGCTGTCGCGGGAGAGCAATTTCTACATCACCAATATCCTGCCCTGGCGCCCGCCTGGGAATCGCACGCCAACCGATGCGGAAGTGGCGCTTTTCCTGCCCTTTCTGCGCCGCCAGGTGGCGCTGATTCGCCCCAAGCACCTGGTGCTGGTGGGCGGTGTGGCGGCCAAGGGGCTGATTGGCGGGAAGGATGGCATCACCCGGCTGCGTGGCCGCTGGCATGAGGTGGAAATCCCAGGTCTAGGCCGCCTGCCCGCTTTGCCCACCCTCCATCCAGCCTATTTGCTGCGCAGCCCCGCTTCCAAGCGGGAAGCCTGGGCGGATCTGCTGCTGCTGCGCCGCACGCTGGATACGGCGCCGGGCTAGGGCCCGATGGCGGAGTTTCTGGCCAATTGCCTGCATGGCCTGGAAGCGCTTGGCCCCGGTGGGCTTTGGGCAGTGATGGGCGCGTTATTCCTGGCCGGGCTGGCGGGCGGGGCAAGCCATTGCGCCGCCATGTGCGGACCCTTCGTGCTGGCACAATCTGCAGCGGTGGCGGATCAGGCGGCAAGCGGCGGTGTGTTGCGGCGCCTCACGGGCGCGGCTTTGGCGCCTTATCACCTTGGCCGCGCGCTGGGGTATGGGCTGCTCGGCGCGCTTGCCGGGGGGGTGGTGGGGGCAGTGAGCCTCGGCACCGGGTGGCGGCTGGTGCTGGCCGGGATGTTGGCGCTGGCGGCGCTGCTGATGTTTGCGCAAGCATCAGCCCGCATTGCGGCGCTGCTGCCGCGTCTGGCCGTGCCCCGATTGCCAGGGGTGTTGGACGCACGGCTTGGCCCGCTGCTGGCGGCACCCACGGGGCTGCGCGGCGTGGCGCTTGGCTTGCTGCTATCGGCGCTGCCTTGCGGCTTGCTTTATGGCGCCTTGGCCGGGGCGGCGGCGACAGGTAGCGCTTTGGGCGGGGCGCTGGCCATGGTGAGCTTCGTCGCTGGCACTGTGCCCGCCTTGTTTGGCGTGGCGCTGCTTGGGCGCTTCTTCGGCAAAAGCCATGGGCGGCTGATGCGCGGCCTGGCGGCTGGGTTATTTTTGCTGAATGGTGTGGTGCTGACGGCAATGGCCTTGCGGATGCTGGGGTAAGGCGGTTCAGCCTTCCCCCTACCAGCGCAGACTCCGCAGCGCGGCAAGCGGCGCCACTTTTTCCGCCGCAGCGACGGAGGCCCATGCTTGGATATGATTCAGTTGAAACTACGCGAGAAAGTAGGACAAGACTAAGAACACCACCAACCCAATCAAGATCGCAACGCGACGAGAGACTTGTCGGAGATCGCCAGCCAAATCCAGTAATCTTTGCTGCTGTCGCTGCTCAAAACCGATCCGTGCTTCGCGGTCAGCAATGACGGCTGCCTCATTTTCCTCCTGCGTATCGTCAAAACTCTCTTCTACGAACCAATCTGGGAAGTCTCTTTCGAGGCGTTCAATGAAGTTTTCGACTGAACTTCGGATGCCAGTTATATGATCGGCATTGACGCGCTGATCGGCTATCTCCGCGAGTTCGATTAGCCGGGAGCGATGCGATTCAGACTGCCAGAGATTTTGATTTTCAAAAAACGCGGCGAAACAAACCGCGCCATCATTGTCGAAGGCAGAATCCATGTTTTCTTTTGTGGCGTCCATTGCGGCGTAAGCAGCGAGCCTGAGAGGGAGATCGCTGTCTTTCCATAGAGTATCGAGAGGAATTTCACGACGATACAGCGCTAGCTGCCCCAAACGGAAGCGTACAATCTGCCAATCGCTCAAGTCACCTCGCTCGTTGGAAGATATTTCATCTTTGCGCCTTTGTTCATCAGGCGCCACCCACCGGCGCGCGGTCGCCAAGGCGTGATCGCAACGGCAAAATGCCAGTGGAAGTTTAGGATAAAGCCCCGCAAGCAAATGAGCCCATAGTGGAGAAGCCGGCATATCCCGCGCTAAATCCAAAAGTGCGCCTATCGCACGGCCATATTCCCCCCCCTCCTCCGGGAAAAGAAACCTTTGATAATCCCTCTCCCTCGGGTGTGTTATGAAGGTGCCTCGATAAGAAAAAAATGACTGGTTCTGGGTGAGTGCCTTCACCGCGCCTATCATGCCATCAGGCGCCAACCGGGTGAATTCTTCGGCTCGTTCAAAAAATGACCTAACGAAGGAGAAGTCGAGCTTTGCATTGCGGAACAGGCTGGTGACTTCGCCCCGCGTTGCCTTCGGCAGAAACGCCGCCCATTTCTCTTCGGCACCCGTATGATACGAGAATATCAGACTTGGCTGGTTGTCCGTCTCATTCGAAAGCGCTGCACATCGCAATGCCGTATCTTGCTCATCACGGGAAAACAATTCGGCGACCACATCTCTGTCGCAGCCATAAAGCGCCAGATGTAGGTCTATCAGGCGGTCCTTTCGCGCCAAAAGGGTACGCTCGTAGTCATCGGGCAGGTCGTATTTCGCGCGGTGTTTTGGGGTATTAGGTAGCCACGAATCAGCAACCGCCTTGCCGCGTTCCTTTAGAAACGCACAAACCGCCTCTGGTGTACCGGCTGCGAGCATGGCGGCGTTGACGATTGGGGAGTGATACATGGCGCAAAGGCCCCTTGGTTTGAGGTCTTCAGTTATCCTTCATCTTAAGCATGCACGCGCTACAGCTTTCCGGTCAATCAATTATGGCGGGCCGATAACACCCTACCAGCGCAGACTCCTGAGCGCGGCAAGCGGCGCCACTTTTTCCGCCGCCGCGACGGATGCCAGAACCGCGCCGCTTGGGTCAGCGCCATGCGCTTCTCCGGCAAGGCCCGTCAGCGCCCAAAGCGCGTCAATGCCCGTGGCCTGCGCGCCCGCCAAATCCGTATGCGGGCTATCGCCAATGGCCAGCACGCGCGCCTTCGGGATCGGCCCCAGCAATTCCATCACCGGCTCATAAACCGCCGGATCGGGCTTGCCGATTTCCAGCACATCGCCGCCGAATTCGCGGTACACATCAGCCAAAGCGCCGGCGCAAATCACCTTCTCACCTGCCACCATCACATGGCGATCCGGATTGACGCAGAGCATCGGCAACCCAGCATCGAAACAAGCGCGCAAAGCCGCGCGATAGGGTTCCGCGCTTGTTGTGCCGCCATCCGCATCCGGGCCGGTGTTCAGCAGGAAATCGGCCTTGGTCGGGTCTGTCACAATCTCGGCGGCGTCTTCCTCAACCACGGAAAGATCACGCTCTGGCCCAATATGCATCACGCGGCGCCCCATGCGTGCGAACCAGGGGTGCTTGCGTTCCTTCATCAGCCGCCAGGAAGCCTCACCGGAAGACATGATGCCATCGTAAAGCCCGCGATCGAGCCCCATACGGTCCAGCATGCCTTGCACGAACCAGGCGCGCCGCGGCGCATTGGTCAGAAAGACAATGCGCTTGCCGCGGGCTTTCAGTGCCGCCAGCGCTTCCGGCACGCCCGGATAGGGTTTGCGCCCATCATGCACCACGCCCCAAAGATCAAGCACATAGCCGTCATAACGATCAGCGATGTCAGCGATACCTTCCAGAATTTGCATCACGCGTCCTTGCCGACAGCATCGGCGACCGAGGTGAAGCCATCACGGGCCAGCAGCGCCGCGAGGCCATTGAGAATGTGTCGCACCAGGACAGGCCCGGCATAGGCGAAGCCAGAATAAAGCTGCACCAGCGCGGCGCCGGCGCGGATTTTGGCATAGGCCTGTTCAGCGCTGGCAATGCCGCCCACGCCAATCAGCGCGATCCGGCCCTCAGCCAGATGGTAGCACCGCCGCAGCATTTCAGTGGAAAGCGTAAAAAGCGGCGCGCCGGAAAGCCCGCCGGCTTGGTCCTTCAACCCAGAACGCAGCGAAGCGGGGCGGGTGATGGTGGTGTTTGAAATGATCAGCCCGGCAATCCTTTGCGCCACACAGGCTGCCACAATTGGGCCGAGAGCATCATCCGCCAAATCGGGCGCGATCTTAACCATCAAGGGCGGGCGCTTTGGTAGCGCCGCGCGGCGCGCATTGATGGCGGCCAGAATCGAAGCCAGGCGTTCTTCCCCCTGCAAATCCCGCAATCCCGGCGTATTGGGGGAGGAGACATTGACCGTGACGTAATCCACATGCGGCGCCAGCGCTTCATAAAGCGCCGGATAGTCGCGCTCCGGATCGGCGCCTTCCTTGTTGATGCCGATATTGGCGCCGAAAATCCCCGGCAGAGGGCGGGGCAGCGCCTTGACCCGCGCCAGATAGGCATCAAGCCCCGCATTATTGAAACCCATGCGGTTGATGACAGCCTGGTCTTCGGTAAGGCGGAATAGCCTCGGGCGTGGATTACCCGCCTGAGGGCGCGGTGTGACGGTGCCCGCTTCCATAAAGCCAAAACCAAGGCGGAGCAGCGGCAGCACCGCTTCGGCATTCTTGTCGAACCCGGCGGCGAGGCCGAGCGGATTGCGAAAGCGAAGGCCCGCAACCTCGGTCGCGAGGCTTGGGTGATCCGAACCGCCATCCCGGCCCGCGAGGCCGAGGGAGAGGGCGCGGAGCGCGATACCATGGGCGGTTTCGGCATCCATGCCGCGCATAAGCGGCATAAGGGCGGAGGCAATTGCGGGCGTCATGCGCCCCTTCTGCCCCGGACGGCAGCGCGGGGAAAGGGCCCGCGGGATGCTGGATCGGCAAGCGTGTCCCAGCAAAAGCTGAGATAACGATTCGACCTTGACCTGAATTCTACATCAAGTTAACCATACATTGAGCATAAACCTCGGACGATGTGCGAGGCATCACATGTCACGTTTCAGCTGCACGATCTCCCAGGATGAAGGACGCGTTTTTAGCGGTTGCCGCTGCGCTGGCTGCCAAGACGCGACGAAGAACCCGGCGATTGGCGAGCTTGCCCCTCCGCCCGGTCAGGGAACAGGCGATACGGTTCCAGGCGATGCATCAACGACCGTAACGCTGGGCATCGGCGCCTCGCTCAACGGTGCGGTCAATAGCA
Organism: Asaia bogorensis; assembly: GCA_945886995.1. Lineage (GTDB taxonomy): Bacteria > Pseudomonadota > Alphaproteobacteria > Acetobacterales > Acetobacteraceae > Neoroseomonas > Neoroseomonas bogorensis_A. Next base: position 10,150 of record CAMCZJ010000023.1, on the reverse strand, counting down.
GCGGTGATCGGGACTGGTTCGCCGTGGATCTGGTGGCGGGGCAACGCTACAGCATTTCGCTGGATGGCGCCGCTTACGGCAGCTATGACGCGCTGTCTGACCCCTATCTCCGCCTGCGTAACGCCAGTGGCAATTTGGTAGCGCAGGATGATGATAGCGGGCCGGGATTTAATTCCTTCATCACCTATACCGCACCAATCACGGGGCGATACCATCTTGATGTTGGTGCTTATAGAGATTCGTATTCTGGCGGTTATCGCCTTGCCATCAGCGAGGCATCGGGCCCCCCGCCGCCGACCAAGCCTACCTACACCCTGGATCAAATCGCGGATTACCTTATTGTGGGGTTTTGGCAATCTCGCGGGGAAACTTCCCACCGCTGGGACACGAGCAGCGACAACATCATCACCTACAACATCGCCGCGCTGACCGCCGCAGGCCAGACGCTGGCGCGTGCCGCTTTCCAAACCTGGGCCAATGTCACCGACCTGATTTTTCAGGAAGTCGAAACTGGCGGTGATATTCTGTTTGATGACAATAGAGACGGTGCCTTTGCAAGTGGCACTTGGAGCAGTGGGCTTATCACCTCCATGCAAGTGAATGTCAGCACCCAATGGCTTGTGAATTCCGGCACCACGATAGATAGCTATTCCTTTCAGACCTATGTGCATGAAATCGGCCATGCGCTCGGCCTCGGGCATGGTGGGCCCTATAATGGTTCGGGCATTTATGGGGTAGATAATCAGTACCAGAACGATAATCACGCCTATTCCATCATGTCCTATTTTGATCAGTTTGAGGCGGGGTTTGGCAGCTCGCGCTTTGTGATGGGACCAAGCTCGGCCGATATTGTGGCCGTGCACAACCTGTACGGCGCCAATACCACCTTCAATGCGGGCAATACTGTTTATGGCCGTAATGCAACGGCTGGGTCGCTCTATGATTTCGCGAATTATACGACCGCGCCCGCCTTCACCATTTATGATACTGGCGGTTCAGATACCTTGGATGCTTCTGGCTACAGCGCGAACCAAATCATTGATTTGAACGCAGAGGCGTTTTCTTCCGTTGGCGGCCTGACGAACAATATTGGCATCGCCCGCGGGGTTGTCATGGAAGCGGCACAGGCTGGCAATGGCGCGGACAGTATCATGGGCAATGCCGCCGCAAACATCCTTTCCGGGAATGCCGGCGCCGATACGCTGAATGGTGGCCTGGGCAATGATTGCCTGGATGGTGGCGCGGGGAATGACTGCCTGATTGGTGGCGATGGTTTGGATATCGCTGATTATTGGATTGCCAGCGGCGGGATCATGGTAAATCTTGTCACCGGCAGCGCCAGCGGCAGTGCCATCGGCACTGACATGCTCATAGGCATGGAGGGCGCCGCCGGCGGGCAAGGCGCCGATAGCATGATCGGCAATGCGGGGAACAATATCCTGTCAGGCAATGCCGGCGCGGATACGTTGGATGGCGGCGCAGGCAGCGATAGCCTTTATGGCGGTGCTGGCAATGATGTACTGGTGACCGCTGGCAGTGATGACTACCTTGATGGCGGGGCTGGTGATGACGTCATCCTGCTGGGCGCTACGCAGCTTGCCGATATTCTGGCACTATTCGCCCCTGCGTGATGAACGCCACTCGCGCGCTTGACGCCCCCTGATCCCGGGGCGAGAAAGCAGTGGCCGAATCCGTTTCGGCGCCATGCCAGTCCGGGGTCACATGACAAGTTTCAAGGGGCCGCTGCTGCTGGTGGGGGCGATGGCGCTTTTTGCGTTGCTCGATGCCAATTCAAAGCTTCTGGCGGGGCGTTATGGCGCGGATCAGGTGCTGGTCATTCGCTATGGCACTTTACTCGCGCTGCTTGCACTATTGCGCCTCTTGAGTCCCGGTGCTGGTGGGCCAATCGCCACCGCAAGGCCTGCGCTGCATTTATTGCGCGCGCTTTGCATGGCGGGTTCCGCCTATGGCTTCTTTCTGGCGTTTCGGGACATCCCGCTGGCCGAGGGCTATCTGGTCTATTTCACCGCGCCTTTCTTTACCCTTCTGCTGGCTGCGCTGGTGCTGGGGGAGAAGAATGGCCGCGCCGTCTGGTTCTGGTCGGCCATGGGCTTTCTTGGCGTGATTGTTGCCATGGCGCCGGCGCTTTCGGCCGCCGGGCCTTGGCGCGCCTATGCCTGGGCCTTTTTGGGCACCATGACTTACGCTGTGTTTCTGACCCTGAGCCGCGTGCTACGGGCGGAACAGGGCGCAGCGCGGCTGATTTTCTGGTCATCCGGCCCGCTTTTCCTGGCGATATTGCCATTCGCGCTGGCCCAATGGGTGGCGCCCGATGCTTATGATTGGCTGGCGCTGATCGCCAATGGGCTTTTTGCCGGCGGCGCCACCTTGGCGCTGGCCTTGGCCTTCAGCATTGATCGCGCGGCGCGGCTTGCACCGCTTGAATTTACCGCCTTGGTCTTTGCGCTGATCCTGGATGCAGCGATTTGGCAGCTATGGCCCGGTGGCTGGACCTTGGCGGGTGCGGCGATTGTGGTCTTTGCCTGCCTGATGAGCGAACGCGCCGCACGGTCTGATCAGGGGTAACGCATCCGCTTCAAGGAATGTCCGACGGGAACTGATGCCGCCCATCGGCGCCAAGCGGCAGTGGCACAATGCGGCGCACCGCAATCAGCGGCAAAACCCCATAGAGATGCGGAAACAAACCCGGGCGTGAACCGCCGCTGGCAGGTTCCCATTTCAGGCTCTCCCCAAGCGTTGCCGCAGCCACTTCCACCATCATCAAATCGGCGATTCCGGCACGGTGCTTGGCGGCGCTGGCGCGTAGCTGCGCTGCGGTCGAAAAGTGCAGAAAACCGTCGCGCAGATCATCCGCGCTGCCTTGATAGGCACCGGCAGCCTCAGCCACGCGCCAATCGGCTTGGCGCAGCAGGGTATAAATCAGATCGTTCATGCGGCGCTGCTTACTGAATTCCCGTGGCCTCGGCAAAGCGGTTGCCCTTGGCCTGGTTGATTTTGCTCTTTTCCGAAATCGCCTAAGCTTGCGTGAGGGCCGCGCCGCTGGGCAGGTGCGCCGCTTTTTCACCCCGCCCGCAGGTTGCCGCCATGGATTCGCTTCCGCTCGCCGGAATTCGCGTTGTTGAATTCTCCCACATGGTCATGGGGCCCACTTGCGGCTTGGTGTTGGCCGATTTGGGGGCCGAGGTGATCAAGATAGAACCCCCGGGCAAGGGTGATCGCACACGCTATCTGGTCGCATCCGGCACCGGATTTTTCCCCGCCTTCAGCCGCAACAAGAAAAGTGTGACGATAGATACGGATGACGCCGGTGATCTGGAAACCCTGCAGCGCCTGATTGATACGGCGGATGTGGTGGTGGAGAATTTCCGCCCTGGCGGGCTTGCAGCCAAGGGCCTGGGCTATGAGGCGCTTTCGGCGCGCAACCCGCGGCTGATCTATTGTTCGCTTAAGGGTTATCTGCCCGGCCCTTATGAAAACCGCACTGCCTTGGATGAGGTGGTGCAGATGCAATCGGGCCTTGCTTACATGACCGGGCCGCCGGGGCGGCCGCTCCGCGCCGGGGCGCCCGTGAATGACATGATGGGCGGCATGTTCGGCGCCATTTCCATCCTGGGTGCTCTCCGGCTTCGCGATGCGACGGGGCGCGGGCAGCATTTGCAGGCGGGGCTGTTTGAAAATGCGGCCTTTCTGGTTTCTACCGCCATGCTGCAACAGGCCATCACCGGCAAGGCGCCGGAACCCATGCCGGCGGGCCGCCGCGCCTGGGGCGTTTATGATGTTTTTGATACGGCTGATGGCGAGCAGATTTTCATCGGTGTGGTCACGGAACGCCAGTGGGAAATCTTCATCCGCGAATTGAATGAGCCCGCGCTGAACAACCCCGATTATTCCAGCAATACGAAACGTGCCAAGCGCCGCGAAACCCTGATTCCGCTGGTGCAATCCATGCTGATCAAACGCAGCGTCGCAGCGCTTGAGGAAATGTGCGCCCGCGCCGGCCTGCCTTATTCACGTATCGCCAAGCCGTGGGATTTGTTCGAAGACGGACATCTTGCCGCCAGTGGCGGTTTTCACCAAGTGACGCTGAGTGATGGGCGCAAAACAAAGGTGCCGGCGCTGCCCATGCAATTCGGCGCGGAACGCCTGCCGCTGCGGCATGATTTGCCAAGCCCGGGCCAGCATAATGAGGAAATTCTTGGCCCGTTCCGCGAAGCCAAGGGCAATTAAGCTTGCCATTTGCGAAGTCATGAACAGCACAAACACAGGAAGGAACGCAGAATGCCGATTTATGCGCTTGATGATCTGATCCCGCAAACCCCAGGCGAGGGTCGTTTTTGGATCGCGCCCGACGCGCAGGTGGTGGGGCATGTGATCCTGGCGGAGGATGTCGGCATCTGGTTTGGCGCGGCCATTCGCGGCGACAATGAACCCATTCGCATCGGCGCGCGCAGCAACATCCAGGAAGGCGCGGTGCTGCATTCCGATATGGGATTCCCGCTGACCATTGGGGCCGATGTCACAATTGGGCATCGTGCCATCCTGCATGGCTGCACCATTGGCGATGGCGCGCTGATTGGCATGGGGGCCACGGTGATGAATGGTGCGCGGATTGGTGCGGGCAGCATTATCGGCGCCGGCGCGCTGGTGACCGAGGGGAAGGAGATTCCCGAAGGTTCATTGGTGATGGGCGCGCCGGCCAAGGTAATCCGCGCGCTTGATGCGGAAACCAGGCAACGCCTGCTCGGTTCCGCTGCGCATTACGTGGAAAATGCCCACCGCTTCGCCAAAGGCATGCGTCGCCTTTGATGGCCTTTCATAATTGTTTCTCTTGACCGTAACTGGCACTGATCGGATCAGGCATTATGCTTCGACGCTCAATCCTCGCCAGCTTGCTGGCCGCCCCCGCCTTGGCGCAAGCGCCAGACCGCTCATCGCGCCTGATCATTGCTTTCCCCCCAGGGGGCAGCACCGATATCCTCGGTCGGCTGATGGCACCGCGCATGGGTGAAGTGCTTGGCGGCACCGTAACGCCCGAAAATCGCAGCGGTGCATCAGGTGCCGTCGCTGCCGGATTTGTTGCGCAAGCGGCTCCGGATGGCGGCGCAATATTGCTGGATTCGGGTGGGCAGTCTGTGAACCCCTTCCTGATGCGCGGGCTTGGCTTTGATTATGTTCGGGATCTGGCGCCTATCACTTTAGTGGCGACCTTGCCGCTTATCCTTATCACCCGCGCGGAATATGGCGTGGCGGATTTGCCTGGCTTGCTCACGCGGCTTCGCGCCAACCCTGCCGAAGCGCGCTATGGCAGTGTCGGTGTCGGGTCCCGCACCCATCTGGCCGCCGCAAGCCTGCTGCGGCGGGCGGGGATCAAGGGCGAACACGTTCCCTATCGCGGCGGGGCGGATCAGATGGCCGGCTTGTTGCGTGGCGATGTGCCTTTCGGCTTCACCTCCCTTGCCTTGGCGACACCCTTGATCCGGGACGGCAAGGCTCGCGCCATCGGGCTTTCCGTGGCAACGCGGAGCAAAGCCTTCCCGGCGTTGCCGACGATCAGCGAACAGGGGTTTGCTGGGTTTCAAATGGGCGATTGGCTCGGGCTTTTGGCGCCAGCCGCCACCCCCGCCCCAGTGATCGCCCGCCTTGCCGGCGCCGCGAAGGACGCCGTGGAACAGCCCGCCTTGGCGCCCCGGCTGGAAGCGCTGGGCCTGATGCCCGCCGCGGAAGGCCCTGAAGCCTTCGCCCGATTCCTGGCCACCGAGCGGGCTGAAATGCGCGATTTGATCATGGCCGAAGGGATAAGGCTGGACTGACACGCCGCCCAGTCGGCGCGATTCGGGGCAGGGCATCGCCCAACCAATCCTTGTGAAATCACACCTTTGGGCGAATAAACCGGACCCCGCCGCCCCTTTGCGCTTGCAAACCGCGCCCGAACATCGCAGATAGCCGTCACTGAAGGCTCAAACCTGAACCCTTATGGCGGGCGACGTCCGGCGAAAGCCGGGGCGGGCGTCCGGCTTTTGCTTATGGAGGCCCACCGTGGCGCGTACCCCGCTTGATCGCATCCGCAATATCGGCATCACCGCGCATATTGACGCGGGCAAGACCACCACGACGGAACGTATCCTGTACTACACCGGTAAGTCCCACAAGATCGGTGAAGTGCATGAAGGCAATACCACCACCGATTATATGGATCAGGAACGCGAGCGCGGGATCACCATCACCTCCGCCGCCGTGACCGCCGTGTGGAATGACCACCGCATCAACATCATTGATACGCCCGGCCATATTGACTTCAACATTGAAGTGAACCGGTCCTTGCGCGTGCTTGATGGAGCGATCTTCATCATTGAAGGTGTCGCCGGTGTGCAGCCGCAGTCTGAGACAAATTGGCGCCTGGCTGACCGCTACAATGTGCCGCGCATCATCTTCATCAATAAGCTTGACCGCACCGGCGCCGATTTCTACCGCGCTGCCGATACGCTTACGGAAAAGCTCGGCATCAATTGGGTTGCGCTGCAATTGCCGATCGGCATTGAAGACACCTTCCTTGGCATTGTTGACCTGGTTGAAATGAAGGCGTTGATCTGGGAAGGCGACGAACTCGGCGCCAAGTATCACGAAGCGCCGATCCCCGCCGATTTGGCCGATAAGGCCGCCGAATATCGCCAGAAGCTGCTTGATACCGTTGTCGGCATTGATGAAACGGCGATGGAAGAATATTTCGACAAGGGCGATGTCAGCATTGAGACGCTCAAGCGCTGCATCAAGCGCGGCACCATTTCGGGCGAATTCCGCCCGGTGCTATGCGGCACTGCCTTCAAGAACAAGGGCGTGCAGCCGCTGCTGGATGCCGTGATTGAATATCTGCCTTCCCCGATTGATCGTGAAGGCATCAAGGTTGCGCCGGAAGAAGGCCAGGATGAAACCGCCGAACGCCGCGTGATCCCGGCCAATGAGGATGAGCCCTTCGCTGGCCTCGCCTTCAAGATCATCAATGACAAATACGGCAATCTGACCTTTGTGCGCGTCTATCGCGGCGTGCTGCGTTCCGGTGACCAGGTGCAGAACACCACCAAGGGCCATAAGGAACGCGTCGGCCGCATGTTCCAGATGCATGCTGATAAGCGTGAAGAAATCAAGGAAGTCTTCGCGGGTGATATCGCGGCTTTCGTGGGCCTGAAGGATACCGGCACGGGTGACACGCTGGCCGCGCAGGAAGATGCGGTGATCCTGGAACGCATGGCCTTCCCGGTGCCCGTGATTGACATCTCGGTCGAGCCAAAAACCAAGGAAGGGGTCGAGAAGATGACCCTTGGCCTGCAGAAGCTGGCAGGCGAAGATCCGTCATTGCGTCTTCGCACCGATCAGGAAACCGGCCAGACCATCCTTTCCGGCATGGGCGAATTGCACCTGGAAATCATCATTGACCGCCTGAAGCGCGAATATGGTGTGGATGCGAATATCGGTGCGCCGCAGGTGGCGTATCGCGAAACCATCTCCAAGGCGCACACCGAAACCTACACCCATAAGAAGCAGTCGGGCGGTTCGGGCCAATACGCTGAAGTGAAGATCATCTTCGAACCGAAGGAACGGAACGAGGGTATCGAATTCGTCAACGGCGTTGTTGGTGGTTCCGTGCCGCGCGAATACATCCCGGCCGTTGAAAAGGGCATCAAGGTGCAGGCCGATACCGGCGTGCTGGCCGGCTTCCCGACCGTGGACTTCAAGTACAGCCTGGTGGATGGCAAGTATCACGACGTCGACTCAAGCGCGCTGGCGTTTGAAATCGCCGCCAAGGCCTGCTTCCGCGAAGGCATGAAGAAGGCCGGCCCAGTAATTCTGGAGCCGATCATGGATGTGGAAGTGACCACGCCGTCTGATCACGTGGGCGATGTGGTGGGCGATTTGAACCGCCGCCGCGGCGTGATCCAAAGCCAGGACATGGCGGGCACGAGCGTGATTGTGCGCGCGCATGTGCCGCTGAAGGAAATGTTCGGCTACATTTCCAATTTGCGCGGCATGACGAAGGGGCGTGCTTCCTTCTCCATGCAATTCCACCATTACGATCCCGTGCCGCGCAATATCGCGGATGAGATCATGGCGAAGTCGGCCTAGAGCATTTTCAAGCCAAGTGGAATCACTTGGCGGCTCGGAAAATGCGACCAAACAAACGCTGGCGCAACCGCTGAAACGCAAAACGGCGCGGGGCCTTCCCGCGCCGTTTTTGTTTGGGGGTGGGGCGGGTTACCCCGCCGCCACCAAAACCTCTGCCGCTGCGCGCAACAACACCCCATCTTCGCGCCAAAGCGCTTCCAGCACGCGAAAGTGATCCGCCTCCGGCACTGGGATCAGCGCGCCGGGTGCCTGCGCCTCCGCACGGTGGCGATGAAACACATGGCTTTGCCGGCGCAGTTCCGGCAATTCCCGCGCGCCATAGGCAATGGCGATGGGCTTTTGCACCACGGGTCGGCGGATCGGCGAATGCGCCGCGATTTCGTCGGGCGTCAAATGCAGCTTGTCGTTCAAATTGGTCTCGGCAATCGGCGCCAATTCATAAATGCCAGACATGGCGAGTGCGCCCACCACCAAGGGGTGTTCCGCCGCCAGCGCCGCCAAATGCCCGCCGGCGGACCAGCCGGAAGCGACAACCTTGCCGGCCACGCCATGCGCGGCGCCATGCGCGCCGAGCCAATCCAGCGCGGCGTGGATTTCAGCAACAATGCGCGTCATGGATGCCTCAGGCGCCAGGGTATAGCCGCAAATCCCAACCGACCATCCGGCGGCCAAGGCGCCTTCGGCCATGATGGCGAAATCCTCCCGCCGATTGCGCTGCCAATAGCCGCCATGGATGAAGACCAGGCAGGGCGCATCGGCGCGCGCGGCGGGGTAGAGATCCCAGGCTTCCCGCGCACCACTGCCAAAAGGCAGATCAAGATGCCCGGTATGGGCAGCACGAAACGCGACCGATAGCGCATTGCGATTGGCAACCTGCGCCGCGCTATCGGCCACGCCGGCCAAATTGTCATAAGCCGCATCGCGCGCGGCCTGGGGCCAGCCGGCCCAGCCTTCTGGCACGGTATAGGGGCTCGTCATGGCTTGATCACGCCAATCGGGGCGCCCGCCACGAAGGCATTGATGGCGGCAACCGTCACCTCGTAATAGGTGCGATAATTTTGTTCCGTCACATAACCAAGATGCGGCGTCAGCACCGTATTGGGGGCGCTCAGGATCGGGTGATCCGCCGGCAGCGGTTCAATATCAAACACATCCAAGCCAGCGCCGGCGATGCGGCCTTCCTTGAGTGCGGCAATCAGCGCGGCCTGTTCAATCAGCGGCCCGCGGCTGGTGTTCACGATGAAGGATGTTGGCTTCATCAAAGCAAGATCAGGCGCGGTGATGGTATTGCGCGACCGATCTGACAGGATCAGATGCAGCGTGACCACATCGGCTTCACGCAGCAAAGTCGCCTTGTCCACGCGGGTTGCGCCAATCTCAGTGGCGCGTTCATCGGTCAGGTTGGTGGACCAGGCCAGCACCTTCATGCCGAAGGCCTGGCCGATTTTCGCAACGCGCCCGCCAAGCTTGCCAAGGCCAATCACACCGAGCGTTTTGCCTTCCAGCCCCAGGCCAATATGCGTCTGCCAGCGACCGGCGCGCAGCGCATCCTGCTGGCGCGGAATATCGCGCACCAGGGACAGGATCAGCCCCCAGGTCAAATCCGCCGTTGGATCGCCGGAAGTGCCCGTGCCGCAAAACACCACGCCACGTTCAGCGCAGGCGGCGGCGTCAATGGAACGATTGCGCCCGCCGGTTGTGATAATCAGCCGCAAATTGGGCAGGGCTTCGATCAGCTTGCGCGGAAAGGGCGTTCTTTCGCGCATCGCGAGGATGGCATCAAAAGGCTTCAGCCTTTCAACCAACGCCGCGTGATCGGTGATGGTATCGCGAAAGACGGTGATCTCAACGCCCTTGGGCAGCTTGTCCCAGGGGCCGAGGGAAAGTGCCACGCCCTGGTAATCATCCAGAATGGCGAAACGCTTGATGGGGGCAATAGACATAAGGTGTTCCTTGAAATTACGAAGCGTTCAGGGTGATGCGCTGCAGCGCGGCGCGCAGATTGTCTGGC
>CAMCZJ010000022.1 GCA_945886995.1 Asaia bogorensis | reverse complement strand
AGCATAACCGTGGATATGCAGCATGGCGTGCAGGATTACCTTTCCTGCGTGGCCTGCTTTCAGGGCATGCACCCGCATCCCGTGACCCCCATGGTGCGCGTGCCGTGGAATGAACCTGGCATCATCGGCAAGGTTTTGGATGCCGGCGCCTATGGCGTGATCTGCCCCATGGTGAATACGCCGGAAGAAGCCCGCGCTTTGGTGCAGTATTGCAAATACCCGCCGCACGGCACGCGTTCCAATGGCCCGATCCGCGCCGGGCTTTATGGCGAAGGCGTTTCCTATCAAAAGACCGCGAATGACGAAATCCTCGTCATTCCCATGATCGAAACCAAGCAGGCCATTGAGAATATCGGCGCCATCCTGGATGTGCCGGGCATTGATGGCATTTATGTTGGGCCTTCGGATCTTTCCTTCTCCTACGGGATGGAACCGAAGCTGGATGTGGAAGATCCCTTCATCCTGGGCATTTACGAAAATCTGCTGACGGAATGTGGCAAGCGCGGCATCGCGGCCGGGCTGCATAACGGTTCCGCCGCCTATGCCAAGCGCATGATCAAAATGGGCTTCAAGCTGGTGACCATCGCCAATGAAGTCGCCATCATGGTGAATGCTGCCAAGGCCATTGTGAAAGACATCAAATCCGCCTGACCATGGAACGAAGCAGCTTTCGCTACTTCTACCCCCTGAGCGTTCGCTACAATGAAGTGGACGCTCAGGGCATTGTCTTCAACGCGCATTACCTGACCTGGTATGATATGGCGGTATCCGCCTATATCCGTGCCGCCGGTTGGGATAATCGCGCTGAGATCAAGGCAAGTGGCGCGGATTTTCACGTTGTGCGCGCCCTTGTCGAATATAAGGTCGGCATTGGCCATGATGAGGAATTGGCGATTGGCGTGCGCACCACGCGGATTGGCACTTCTTCCATCGCCTTCCAGCCGGCGATTTTCCACGCAGATGGCGACAGGTTGCTCGCGACCGGTGAGATTGTTTGGGTCTGGACCGATCAAAAAAGCAAGCGGCCCATCCCCGTGCCGGATCGGCTGCGCGCGCTACTGACGCGCTTTGATGCCGCTTGAAGGCGCGGGCTTTTCAATCGCGGGCGATAGGTTAGGCTGACCCTCAAGGGAAACGCCAAGGCAAGATTTACCATGAACCACATGACCAATAGTGCGATCAGCACCGCAGCGAATGATGCGGCTTTGGTGACCGCCTGGCTGCAACGCTTTGAAGGCGCCCTAGAAGCAGCTGATGTGGGGCGCCTTACTGCGCTTTTCCTGCCAGACAGCCATTGGCGCGATTTGCTCGCCTTCACCTGGAATATCACGCCCCATGCGGGGGCGGCTGTTATCGCGGCGGCGCTGGCAAAGGCGCAGGTCAGCACTGGCGCGCATGGCTTTGCCTTGGCGGAAGGGCGCACGCCGCCACGGCGCGTCAAGCGCCTGGGCATTGAGGTGATCGAAGCGCTGTTCACCTTCGCCACAAGGCTTGGCCGCGGGGATGGCGTGCTGCGCCTGCCGACGGAAAACCCAAGCCAAGCCTGGGTGCTGATGACGACGCTTGAGGAACTCACAGGGTTTGAGGAGAAAACCGGCAAGCGCCGGCCCAGTGGAGAAGCCTATTCGCGCAATTTCGGCGGCGATAATTGGCTTGATCAACGCGAAAAGGCGGAAGCCTTCGCGAGCCGTGACCCGGTTGTGCTGGTGATTGGCGCGGGGCAGGCAGGGCTTGGCATTGCCGCGCGGCTTGGCCAGCTTGGGCTGGATACGCTGGTGGTCGAAAAGCATGGCCGCATCGGGGATAATTGGCGCAAGCGCTATCATTCACTCGCGCTGCATAACCAGGTGCATGTGAACCACCTGCCCTATATGCCATTCCCGCCGACCTGGCCGAAATACATCCCGAAAGACATGCTGGCCAATTGGTTTGAACACTACGCCTGGGCGCTGGAAATCAATGTCTGGACCAGCACGGAATTCCTGGGCGGCGACTATGATGCCAAGGCCGGGCATTGGCGCGTGCGGCTGCGCCGCGCGGATGGCTCGATACGAGAAATAGCACCGCGCCATGTGATCTTCGCCAATGGTGTCAGTGGTATTCCCAAAGTGCCTAAGCTGCCGGGGCTCGATTGCTTCGCCGGCGATGTGATTCATTCACACAGCTTCTCCAGCGGCGCCGCTTGGCGTGGCAAGAAGGCGCTGGTGCTGGGCACCGGCAATAGCGGGCATGATGTGGCGCAGGATCTGCACAGCCATGATGTGGCCACCACCATCATCCAGCGCGGTTCCACCACGGTTGTCAGCATCGATCCAAGTGCGAAGATGAATTACGCGCTTTATGATGAAGGCCCATCGCTTGAAGATTGTGATCTGATCGCAACCTCCGGCACCTATCCGCTGATCATCCAAGGCTATCAATTGGCCGTGCAGCGTATGGCGGAGTTGGACAAGGATCTGATCGCGGGGCTGAAGGCGCGCGGCTTCAAATATGATCTGGGCGAGGATGGCACCGGCCATCAAATGAAATACCGCAGGCGTGGTGGCGGCTATTACCTGGATGCGGGCTGTTCCGGCCTGATCATCAATGGCGATATCGGCCTGCTGCAATTTGACGATATCGCTGAATTCGTCCCGGAAGGTGCGAAGCTGAAGGATGGGCGCATCATCCCCGCCGATCTATTGGTGCTCGCCACCGGCTATTATACGCAGCAGGAATTGGTGCGCCGGCTGATGGGCGATGCCATTGCCGATAAGGTCGGGCCGATTTGGGGTATCGGTGAGGATGGCGAATTGGCCAATATGTGGAAACCCACCGCGCAGGAAGGGCTGTGGTTCATGGCCGGCAGCCTGGCGCAATGCCGCATCTACTCGAAATATCTGGCGCTGCAGATCAAGGCGCGGGAAGAAGGCATGATCCCGCGAGGATAGCGCTTACGCAACACTCCCCGGATCGCAATTCGCGCCACAAAGCACAATGCCAATCCGTGCGCCGGCGGGGGCGCGCCAGGCGCCGGAAAGCAAAGCGGCTAGCGCCGCCGCGCCGCCCGGTTCGGCCACGATGCGGAGCTTCTCCCACAACCAGCGCCGCGCGGCGATGATTGCCTCATCCGGCAGCGTCACGCAGGTGGCCTTGGTTGCGCCCAGTACTTCAAAAGCCAAGCGCCCGGCGCGGCGCGCGCCCAGACTATCGGCGGCGATGCCGCCCACCGGCACATCCACCGGCGCGCCCGACTTTTGCGCCGTGGTCAGCGTCGCGCAGGCTTCCGGTTCCACCACCACAAGGCCAGCACGGCCCGCATACCAGGCGCCAATGCCGCCAAATAGGCCACCTCCACCCGCCGCGATCAGCACATGCGTCAGTTCCGGCGCATCCTGTTCCAATTCCAGCCCTATTGTGCCCTGACCGGCCAGAACCTCATGCTGGTCATAGGCATGGACCAGCATGGCACCGGTTTCCGCCGCCCGGGTTTCGGAGGCAATGCGCGCTTCCTCATAACTGGCCCCGCCGACGACCAGACGCGCCCCAAAACCTTCAATCCGCGCGCGTTTCACCGCAGGTGTGGGTGCGGGGACGAAGATTTCTGCAGGCACCCCAAGGCTTTGCGCGGCATAGGCCACCGCCGCGCCATGATTGCCGCCGGATGCCGCCACCACGCCGGCCGCCGGAACCGCATTCGACAGCAGCCGATTAAAAGCCCCGCGCGGCTTGAAGGACCCTGTCACTTGCAGGAATTCCAGCTTGAGCGTGACCGGGTGTTCCGTGCCCAATTCCTGCGGGGCCAGGCGCAGCACCGGGGTGCGGCGGATATGGGGGGCAATGCGCGCCATGGCGGCGCTGATGTCGGTCTGTGCAATCATGGGCCGAGCCTGCCTTGCCCGCCCTGCCCCTGCAAGCGCTTCCCGCGCCCTGGTGTTTCTGGCATGATGGCTACTGGAAAAGGCGCGGAACCGGCGCCTCCTCGGGAAGGGGCTGGCGTGATGGCGCTGGCGAATAATGCTCATCCACGGAAGTGCAGCGGCTTGGGGGTCAGAGGCAGTGCTGTTTCGCGGCCCAGCCGGCGCGGGCAAATCCGATCTGGTGCTTCGCCTGATTGGGCGCGGCTGGCAATTGGTTGCGGATGATCAGGTAATGCTGGAAGGCGAGGAAGCCAGCGCGCCGCCCGCTTTGCGTGGCATGCTGGAAATTCGCGGGCTTGGGATTTTCACGGGCTTGAGCGTAGCGGTATCCGCGCGGCTTTGTCTGGTGGTGGATTTGGCCGCGCGCGCCGATGTGCCGCGCCTGCCGGAACCAGCCTTTTGGCAAAGCCCGGCTGGCGCGGTGCCGCGCCTATCACTGCACGCCTTTGAAGCTTCCGCCTGCGACAAGATCATTCACGCACTTGGCGCCGCCACGGGTAGGCTACGGCAAAAGGCGGGGGCCTTCGCCGCATGACGACCCCTGTGCGCGAGATTATTCTGGTCACGGGGCTTTCCGGCGCAGGCAAGGCTTCCATCCTGCGCGTGCTGGAAGATTTGGGGTTCGAGACGGTGGACAACCCGCCGATTTCCATTCTGGAATCGCTGGTGGGTGACGGCGTTCTGCCCCTTGCTGCGGGGATTGATGCGCGCACGCGGGATTTCGATGCGGCCGCCGTGCTGCGCGTTTTGGATCGGCTGCGGCTGCGCCCTGATATCAATGTGTCCCTGGTCTTCGCAACCGCCGAGGATGAGGCGCTGCTCCGCCGCTACACGGAATCACGCCGCCGCCACCCGCTGGCACCGGGTGGGCCCATGGGTTCACGCGTGCTGGAAGGGATTGCGCGGGAAAAGGCGCTGCTGGAAGCGCTGCGGGATACCGCGGACCTCAGCATTGATACCTCAGACCTGCCATTGGCCGATTTGCGGCGGCTGATTGAAGGGCGCTTTGCCCCGGATGCGGCGGCGGGGCTTGCGGTTTCCGTGCTTTCCTTCGCCTATCCGAAGGGCCTGCCGCGGGAAGCGGATTTGGTGTTCGATGTGCGTTTTCTGCGCAACCCGCATTATGATCCGGTGCTGCGCCCCATGACCGGCCAAGCCGCGCCGGTGGCGGAATTCATTGAAGCCGATCCGGATTTTTCGGCCTTTTGGCAGAGGTTACGGGATTTTCTTGAGCTTTTGCTGCCGCGCTACGCAGCCGAGGGGAAAAAATATTTCACGATTGCGGTGGGCTGCACCGGGGGTAAACACCGGTCAGTCCTTGTCGCGGAACGCTTGGCGGGCCATCTTCGCGCGGCCGGGTGGCGGGTTGATCTTGCTCACCGGGAATTGAAAAATGCTGGCGGACAGGTTAGCCCCGCTCCTTCGAACGCCGCTACGGGCCAGGAGGCCCTTTCACAAGCACCATGATTGGTCTCGTTCTGGTTTCGCATGGCAGGTTGGCCGAAGAATTACGGCTGGCGCTGGAACATATTGTCGGCCCGCAGCAGGCAGTCGCCACGGTTTGCATCGGCCCCGATGATGATATGGATTTGCGCCGGCAAGATATTCGCGATTCCATCGCCAGCGTGGACCAGGGTGACGGCGTGGTGGTGCTGACCGATATGTATGGCGGCACGCCTTCCAACCTGGCGATGCAAATGGTGGAAAAAGGCAAGTCAGTGGAAGTGCTGGCCGGCGTGAACCTTCCCCTGCTGGTCAAGCTTGCGAAGATTCGCGGCAGTGAACCGCTGCATGAAGCGCTTGATCATGCCAAGGCGGCGGGCCGGAAGTATATTGCTCTCGCGCGGGATGTCGCGGGCGCCAAGCCCAATGGCAGCGCCAAGGAATGACGGAAACTGCCCCCGCCCCTTCTTCCGGCGGCATGGTACTGCGCCGTAGCGTTGTTATCCCGAATAGTCGCGGCCTGCATGCCCGCGCGGCGGCCAAATTGGTGGCCCTTGCGGAACGCTATTCGGCTTGCGTGAATGTATTGCGTGATGGGCAAAGCGTGCCCGCCGTTTCCATCATGGGGCTGATGATGTTGGGTGCCGGGCGCGGCGCCGAAATTGTGATCCAAGCTGAAGGCTGGGACGCCAAGGAAGCGCTGGACGCGGTGGCCGCCCTGGTTGAAGCAGGCTTCCATGAAGAGTGAGACGCCCGCGCGTTCGCGCGCAGCCAAAGCCCCGCGCCGGCGTGAAACGCAGCTTCGCGGCATTGCGGTTTCGCCCGGCATTGCGATTGGCCCCGCTTTTGACACCAGCGAAGCGCCGGCTGAGGCGCCGCGCCGGCGCATCACCATAGAAGCGATCGAAGCCGAACGCGTACGCCTTGCCGATGCCGTGGCGTTTTCGCGCAAGCAAGTCACCAAGCTGAAAACACGCATCGCCATCCTGCCCGAAGAAGCACAGGAGGAAATCGCGCCACTTCTGGACGCGCATTTGCTGATGCTTGGTAATTCACGCCTGATCCGTGGTGCGCGCAAACGGATTGAGGGCGAATTGCTGGCTGCCGAGACCGCCATAACCGATGAAGCGGAAGCGATTGCTGAAGCCATTCTGGCCACGAAGGATGATGACCGTGCTGGGCTTTCGCGCCGTGCTACGGAAGTGCGTGATATTGCGCGGCGCGTCACGCGCAACCTGACCGCAACGCCCTTTCGCAGCCTGAAAAACCTGCCCGAAGGCTGTATTCTGATCGCCGAGGAATTGACGCCATCAGATGCCGCGTTGCTTGACCCCGCGCGCATTGCCGGTGTTGCGACCGATGAGGGCGGCGCGGATGGCCATACCGCCATCATGCTGCGCGCGCTCGGCATTCCTTCAGTGCTTGGCGTGCCGGGGCTGACGGAAAGCGTGCGGCGCAATGACCAGGTGGTGCTGGATGGCGCGGCAGGCAGCATCGCCATCCACCCGGAAGCCGCGACGCTGACGGCTGCGAAGGAAAAACTGGCGGCCTATGCTCGGGAACGCGCGCGGCTTGGGCGCCTACGCCGCCTGCCGGCGATCACCACCGATGGCGAAGAAGTGGAATTGCAGGCCAATCTGGAAATTCCGCAGGAATTGCCACTGATTGCGCAAGCCGGCGCGCAGGGCATTGGGCTGCTCCGCACCGAATTCCTGTTCATGAATCGCGAGGATTTGCCGGATGAGGAAGCGCAATGCGCGGCCTATCGCCAAATTCTGGAAGCCATGGGACAGGACCCGGTGACCATTCGCGTGCTGGATTGGGGTGGGGAGAAGGATATCGCGGCCCTTGCCGAAGGTATTTCGCCGACCCATGCCGGCGCCAATCCAGCGCTTGGGCTGCGCGGCATCAGGCTATTGCTGCGCCGGCCAGAATTGCTGGAAGTGCAATTCGCCGCGATTTTGCGCGTGGCGGCTGAATTGCCGGATGGTCAGGTGCGGCTTTTGTTGCCGATGGTGACCATCCCTGAGGAAATGAAACAGGCGCGCGATATCTTTGACCGCGTCGCGCGGCGGCTGCGGCGGCGGGGTGACAAGCTGCCGGATAAATTGCCTTTGCTCGGCGCCATGATTGAAACGCCAGGTGCCGCGCTGGCCGCAGATGCGATTGCGCTGGAAGCGGATTTCTTTTCAATCGGCAGCAATGATCTGGCGATGTACACTCTGGCCGTTGACCGCGGTGATGCGGAAGTGGCGCATCTTTATGACCCGCTGCATCCCGCTGTGCTGCGCCTGATGCAATTCGCGACCGAAGCGGCGCTCAGGCTCCGCATGCCGGTTTCGATTTGCGGGGAAATGGCCGGCAATCCGCAATTGATCCCGCTGCTGCTGGGCCTTGGCATTCGCAGTTTTTCGATGAATGCATCCGCCATACCGCGCGTGAAGCAGGCGGTGCGTGCGTTGGATATCGGCGATTGCGCGCGCTTCGCCCGCCGCGTGATGGAACAAAGCGACCCGGCACGGATTCGCGAATTGGTGGCAGGTTTCGCGGCTGGGGCGGGTGATCGCGGCTAGGCGCTACGCTATTCGGCGTTGTCGTAAATCAGGACAGGATTGATGGTATGCGACGGGCGCGGTCCGCCGCGGACGGGCGGCACAGCCACTTCCGGGCCGCGTACAATGAAAGATGTCAGAAGCTGATCCAGGCCGTCGCGTATCCTGCGCCAATCGGCCAATTGGCGGCGGTCCAGCGATGTCTGCACCACCAGGCCGCGAAAGACGCGGTACCATTGGCAGCTAATGGGTTGGAAAGGCGCTTCGGTTGGCTGCTGATCAAAACGCGGGCTCACATTACAATCAAAGAATTCCGGCCATTCCTCGCCGGTTTCAGGATTGCGGGCCAGTTCAACTGGCTTGAAAACGTCGCGCGGGAACAGGCGGGTTTCTTCCGGGCCACTGCGCCCCGGGAAATAGATCAGCCCGTCGGGGGGCGGTGGGCCATTCGGGCCATCCAGGCGGGTACTGGTCTCCTCGGTTTGCACCCGGTTAAGGGTGTGGCGGTTTTGCAGGAGGCCGCTGACCGTCTCGGGCGCGCTTGAATTCCAGGCGACGCTGACGCGCACGCGCATCGCCTCCCGCCAATAGCGTTCCGGCGGCAAGCCAATCAGGCGAACCGGCGAAAAATCATCAACGCGCAGGCCAAGGTCGAAGGACCCATCGCCATCGCGGATATGCAAATGCGCCCGCGGGATGCGAAAGACGATGCCGCGAACCTCGGTCTCCATCGCCACCACGCGCCGTTCCTGCGCCAGCGCTGAATGGAAGGGCCACAGCATCACAAGCAGCAGCAACACCAAGCTTCCCATGACCGGCATGGATTTGTCTGTAGCCCCAGGCAAAACCCGCATCATGCCACCCCCGCCAAAACGGCACGCAGCGCCAACATCGCGGTCAGCCCCGCCAATAGCGCCGGCAGCAAATTGCGCCCGAAGGTAAGGCACACCGCAACCCCCACCCCAAGCCCGAAAAGCCGCGCCGCCAGCGGCACATCAGCCAGCGCCCCGCTTGGCGCAATGATCGCGAGCATCACAAAGGCAGCGAGTGTTGCCTGCGCAATCGCAGTGGCCCAGGCAATCACGGGATGATCCCCACCCAGCCCGCCCGCCAGCCAAACGCCGGCACTTCGCAGCAACAGGCAGGCAAGGGCAGTCAGCGCGAGGGCGATATCAGCGGCTTCCACGCTTGCGCCCCCACAAAAAAGCTACGGTCCCGCCAATAATCCCAGCCGCCAAAAGCCCCATGGAGGATGGCAGGATGATTGTCAGCCCCGCCGCCGCCGCGCCGCACAGAATGGCGCGGCGCGGCGCGGGCTTGTCCAGATCCGCCGCCAATAGCAGCGCGTAATAGAGCGGATTGACGAATAGCAGCGCCGCGCGGGCGTGGTCATCCAGCATGCCGGCGACGTAAAATCCCGCGAGTGCCGCAAACCCCGCCACCACCCAGCTTGTCAGGCCAAAGCCCAGAAACCAGGAAAGCCGTGCATCGGGCGCCACCGCAGGAAACGCCCGCATCGCCGCCGCCCAAGGCGTGACCGCGATGAAGGGAATGGCGGGGATCAGGCGCTTACGCTCTGCCACGCCAAAAAGCGGCGTGATGGCAATCGCCATGGGCAGGAAGCGCGCATTCACCGCAATGGCGCCCATCACGGCGGGCAGAATGCCGCCGATGAAACCCGTACTCGCCGCCTGCACCAGCACCAATTGCCCGGGCATGCCGTAAATCGCCCAACAGGCCAACAGCGCCCAGCCTGGCGAAAGCCCTGCTTCGCGTACCGCCGCACCGAAGGCGAGGAAGGTCGCCGCCATGGCAACGCCCGCAGCACCCACCGCATCGCGCGCGCCAAACAGCGCCGCGCCGCGCGATGTGGTGACGCTACCCATCCTTGCGCGAATGCAGAATAGCGTAGGGCGAAGCAGCCATCATGCGCTAAAGCTTCACCACCCCCGCGCCGATCAAACCTGCAAGCCGCGCCGCGATGGCGGTTTGCGCATTGGCATCCAGCCCCAGCAGGCGATGAATACCGGCGGCGAGTTCTGCTTCTGTCGTTGCTGGGCGCAGCGCCAAAAGTTTATCGACGGCGGCGGCAATCTCGCGCGGAGAAACCGCAGCGGCGCGACGTAAATGGGCACCAGCCGCGCGGCGGTCGCGCGGCACAATCGCGGCACCTTCGGCCAGTAGAAAACCCTGTTCTTCCTTCACGCCATGCAATTGCCGCGCAAGCGCCAAAGCTTGGCGCAGCGCATCGCGCGCGGGCGTGGGCAGTGCTTCCAGCCCCCATAACAACCGCACGCGTTCAGCTAGGCTCTCGGTCGTGATTGGCGATTCAACGTTGATAATTTCCGCAAGAATACCGGCCAAAGTCGCGAAGGGCACATCAGTAATGGCGGTGTTCTTCGGCATTTCCGGTGCGGCTTCCCGGTACGGTTCGGCCAGACCGGTTTCCGGTGCGTGTGCTGCTACTTCCGGCGTGGCGGTGGCAGGTGCTGCGCCGAGCAGGCCAGCGATACGCGCGGCCTCGGCCTCTGGCCTGCCATACCAGGAAAGCGACCAGGCGCGCGTGAGCTTCCAGCCCATGGCTTGCAGTGCGCTATCGCGGCCCCTTTCACGATCACGCGCGCAGCGCAGCACCGCCCAATCCCCGGCATCCGCTTCAATGCCCAACACGTAATTCCCAGCCTCACGCGCTGCGACATCCAAAAACAGGCCCGCCATGCCAACCCTCGGCACGGCTTCCTTGCCCGCGGCTTCAATCGCTTTGCCAATGGCAGCGGCCAATGGTGCGGCTTGGATTTTTGCAGCAGCGGCGCGCGGTGCCTCCCCCGCCGCAGCGAAGGCAAGGAAGGTTTTGAGTGTTGCGACCCCGCGCCCAGAAGCGCGCGTGAGATCAATGTCATCCGCGCCGATAGAAGAAAACACAATGCAGCGCTTCTTGGCACGCGTGATAAGCACATTCAGCCGGCGTTCGCCGCCATCCGCGGAAAGCGGGCCGAATCGCATGGCAAGCTTACCATCAGCGCCGCGTCCATAGCCCACCGAAATCATGATCGAATCGCGTTCGTCACCTTGCACGTTTTCCAGATTCTTGACGAAAAACGGTTCATCCGAATGGGCGGCGAAAAACGCTTCCGTATCCGGGTTATCACGCCGCGCGGCTTCAACTGCGTTCAGGATGGCATCACGCTGGCGGATGGAAAACGCGGCGACACCCAAGGTATCGCCGGGTGTCTCCCGCGCATGCGTCATCACCGCTTCCGCCACCGCGCGCGCTTCTTCCGCATTGGTGCCGGTGCCGCCCGTGTCAAACCGCCCTTCAACGCGGCGGAGTGAAAGCCCAAGCGCGGCAGACCGTGCGCGTGGCGATGGCAGAATGAGAAGCCGGTTGTCGTAAAACTCCGCGTTCGATGTCGCGATCAGGCTTTCATGCCGGCTGCGATAATGCCAACGCAGCATGGCCGATGGCAGGCCGCGCGCATTGCAAAGGCCAAGGATGCTTTCCACATCCCGCGCCGCGACAAGATCGGCGGTGTTTTCAGCGGTTTCTTCGCCTTCTTCACCCGTCATGCGCTGGAAGAAACGTGTAGGCGGCATTTGCTTGTCGTCACCCACCACCACCACCTGCCGGCAACGTGCAATGGCGCCGAGTGCATCCACGGGTTCCACCTGGCTCGCTTCATCAATGACCAGCAGATCAAAGGAAAGCCCGGGCTTCAGCCCATGCGGAGGGCTCAAGAATTGCGCGACCGAAAGCGGGCTCATCATGAAAATCGGCTTGGCTTTCTGCACTGCCTGGGAAGCGCGCAGCAGCAATTCGCGCACCGGCAAATGGCCGCGCTTCTTTTCCATCTCTCCGCGCAGAACCGTCATCCCCGGCGCGCCATCACGCACTTCTTTCACGCGCTGCGCATGGGCGTAGGCCGCTTCTGCGCGGGTCAGTGTAATGCGCGCGCGATCGGCTTCGCGGAAATCCTCAACCAGCCGATCCGCTGCCGCGCCATCAAAAGCCGCCAATTCCGGGTGCTGCGCCATGGCAGCGCGAAGCAAGGCTTCATGCAGCGCGAAGGAAAACACATCCTCGGCCGCTTCGGGCGCGACACGGCCATCAGTCAGGCGCTCCAGCAAAGGCTCAAGCCCCGCAGCCGAAGCAGCGGCGCGGCGCCAGCCAAGCCAGGCATCGAGTGCTTCCGGCGCCGAAGCCCAATCGCCCAAGCGCGTGGCAAGGGCGGAAAAGGCGGGTTCATCCGCGCCAAACGCGATGCGCACATCAAGCTTCGTTGCCTGCTGCAATTCCTGAAAAGCATCGAGTGCAGCTTGCAGCGGCGCGGGTTCGGCAGGCTTCGCACCATCTGCCAAGGCAGTCAGCGCCGCCACGCCATGGGTCTTGCGCCAAGCGAGCAGGGCAGCCAGTGGCGCGGGATCACTCGCGTCCCCCTGCCAGAGTGTTCCAAAAGCTGCACTGCCTAAGGCATCGCCCTGGCGTAGGCCTTCTCGTGCGGCCTGCCCGGCCAGCGCGGCATCAAATGCGGGCAGCGGGTTTTCCGCATCACGCGCAATGCGCGCCGCGAGCGCCTTGGCATCGCGTCGCGCACCAGACAGAAAACCGAACACGCCGCTAGCTTCCGCGAGTGTGGCGCGCGCTTCCGCGATACCCACCATATCCAAAGCACCCGGCAAAAGCTGCGGATCGGCCTTGGCTTTCTGCAAAGCGCCCAGCGCCTGCACCAGTACTTCCAGCGGCGCCAGATCGCCCGTCCAGGCATCATGCTTTAACGCGGTTGCGTCATGCGCGGGCGCCGCGAGCAAGGCCGGGCGCAAGGCGAGCGCACCCTCCGCCGCCTTCGGCCCAGCCTCCGCGCCAAGCGCCGCACCCGCCGCAGCAAAGGCACGAATCCAGCCGGGCAACCGCCCAAGCAACCGATCAACATCGGCGGGGCCAATATCGGCCATCACGCCGCGCCAGGGGCTTTGGGCGCCACCATCCGCCGCATAGCCGGCTAGCAGCTTGATCGCATCGCGGCGCGTTTCAATCGCGCCCGCGTCCCATTCCGAAACATTCACGGAAAAATCCGGCGCCGCAACACCGCGCTGCCGCAAGCCAACCAGCGCGCCTATCACCTGATGCAGTGCAAGGCCCGAACCGCCAACCGTTCCGCGCATCGCCGCCGCATGGCGGTTGATCCGCCCGCGCAGCGACCCCAAGCGGCGCACTACCGCATCACGTTCCGGCTTGGGCGGCATGGGCAGGGAAAGTGTTGCGCGCAATTCATCCAGCACCGCGCGCTTTGATTGCTTTTCCGAATGTAATTCCAGGCAGGCGGCACCAAGGCCGATACTCTCCAACCGCCGCTTCACCACTTCAAGGGCTGCGAGTTTCTCGGCCACGAACAAGACGCTTCGACCATCTAGCACCGCCTGGGCGATGACGTTGCTGATGGTCTGGCTTTTGCCGGTGCCGGGCGGACCCTGGATCACCACATGCCCGCCGCGCCGCACGGCTTCCGCCGCCAAAGCCTGGCTTCCATCCACATCCATCACGTGATCAAGCCGCTCCACCGGGATTTCCACATCCACATCAGCGTCATCGGCAAATACCGGCGGGATGGATAGCGCCTCACCACCCACCAGCGCGCGCACCATGGGGTGATCGGCAAGGCCTGGATTTTCTTCAGGCCCCAGATCGCGCCACATCAGGAATTTGGCGAAGGAGAATAAGCCGATCGCCAGCGCATCCGCATCCACACGCCAATTCGCGCGTTCTGCCACCAGCGCCGCAACAGCTTCCGCCCAAGCGGTCGGCGTATAGGCCTCAGCATCGAAATCCGGCAGCGTCGCCTTGAAATTCACCTTGAGCATTTCGCGGAGCGACAGATTCTCCGCGATATCGCCAACCGCGCCGCGCAGCTTGAAATTCTGCGACACGCCTTCGCGTTCCAGCGCCACCGGCAGCAGCGCCAGCGGCGCGCGGCGTTCGGTCTCGGGTGTCGCGGGATCGCGCCAGATCAGCGCGCCGAGCGCCAGGTACAGCGTGGGCACGCCGGTTTCTTCGCGGGCCGTGCGTGCATCCTGCATGATGTCGCGCAGCCGGCGCACCAGATCAGCGGGCGGTAATTGCACACGCAGCTTGTCATCGCGCTGATAGTCTTCGCGTGTGGCATCGGCTTTGGCATTACCAACACCTTCCGCCTTCACCTTGGTGGCACGCGCGCGGCGCGGCTTGCCGGGGGTTGTTTCAGCCGGCGCGGCTTCGGGCGCGTTGGCTGAGGCTTCAAAGCCAAAGGCACGGCCCGCTTGCAGCGCGCCAAGCACGAAATCCGCATCCTCATCATCAAGGATCATGACGCCGCGAGATGCGCCGGGCTTCGGCAGGGATAGCAGCCGATTGCGCGTGGAAAGATCCAAAAGCCCCCGGCGGGCTTCTTCCAGCGCCGTGCGCAGATCTGTCATGCGGTTATTTTTTCCGGAAGGCGAAGGTGATCAGCAGCACGCAGCCGACCAGCGCCAGAATGGCCATCATGCCCTGGACAACTTCGAAATTCGGGGAGTCGCGATGGATGAAAATGGACGCAGCCGCGGCGCCCATCATCATCAGGGTTTGCAGTATCCATTCCATCCAAGCGCCCCTCACCCATCGGCCGCGGCGGGTGCCACAGCCGATCGGCAGTCTTGCATATCCGCCACGTCAGTCGAAGGGTGATTTTCAGGGGGCTGGCGGCGGGCCGGGCAGCATACGGTTCTCCAATGCCTCGATACGGCCAAGGGATGCCTTGAGCAGCGAAATCAGCTCCGCCACCTGCTGTTCGCGCAGCAGGTCCAGCTTTTCATGCAGCAGGCTGATTTCGGCTTCCGCGCGGATATTCACCTGGTAATCGGCGATGGACCGGATGCGATCTACATCTGCCTGGCGGTTCTGGCTCATCATGATGATGGGCGCTGTATAGGCCGCCTGGAAGGATAGCATCAGGTTCAGCAGGATGAAGGGAAAGGGGTCCCAGGCATTGCTGCCAGAAGCTGCATTGGCGACCAGCCAGGCCACCAATAGCCCGGACTGGATCAGGATGAAGCGCCAGGACCCGACGATTGCCGCCACCAGGTCGGAAAGTCTTTCGCCGAGTGTCAGCGGCGCCGCTGGGCCTTCGCCACGCCGCCTTTCCCGCGCGCGTGACAGGGCTGTGCGCAAATGAACGTGACGGCGATGATTATGATGTTCAGGATGCTCGGCCATGCAGAACTCCCCCTGCAAAGCCGGCATTCTGCACCCATCATGCGTAAAAGGGCATAATAAACATCAACTCCGCCCGTAAGTATCCTCAAAGCGCACAATGTCATCCTCGCCGAGGTAGGATCCGGATTGCACCTCAATCAGCGTCAGCGGGATTTTGCCGGGGTTTTCCATACGATGGATGCAGCCCAGCGGCAGATAGACGCTTTCATTCTCCCGCAGCATGATTTCTTCCCCGTCGCGCCGCACAATGGCGGTGCCGGAGACGACCACCCAATGTTCCGCGCGATGAAAGTGCTTTTGCAGGGAAAGCTTGGCGCCGGGGCGAACCTCGATCTTCTTGACCTGGAAGCGATCCCCCATGATCAGCCCTTCATAATGGCCCCAGGGGCGATAGGCGCGGCGATGTTCGGTCGCTTCCTTGGCGCCGCGCGCCTTCAGCCGGTCCACCAGCTTTTTCACATCCTGCGCGTGGTCGCGATGCATGGCGAGAACGGCATCATCCGTGACAACCACCACAGCGTTTTCCAACCCGATCACGCCGGTCAGGATTGTTTCGCTGCGAACATAGCAATTCTTCGCATCCACCAATTCAACCGGCCCAAGCGCGGCATTGCCCGCTGCATCCTTCGGCTGAATCTCCCACAGCGCGGCCCAGGAACCGATATCGGACCAGCCGATGGAAGCGGGCACCACGGCGGCTTTTTGCGTGCGTTCCATCACCGCGTAATCAATGCTGATGGATGGTGTTGCGGTGAAGGCCGCCGCTTCAAGGCGGATGAAATCCCCATCACGCGCAGCACCAGCAACGGCAGCGCGCACGCCCTTCAGCACTTCAGGCGCATGGGTTTCAAGTTCGGCCAGCATGGTGGCGGCAGAGGCGACAAACATGCCGGAATTCCACAAATGCCGGCCGGTTTTGAGGAATTCCGCCGCGCGCGCTGCATCGGGCTTTTCCACAAAGCGCGCGATGCGCTGCACACCTGCGCTGCCCGGCAAGCCATCACCGGCTTCGATATAGCCATAGCCGGTTTCAGGGGCGGTCGGTTGCATGCCGAAGGTGACAATCGCCCCCGCTTGCGCCGCCGCGGCGGCCTTGGCAAGTGCGGCTTGCAGCGCTGCCACATCACCAATCGCGGCATCGGCGGCCATGAACCACAACATGGCACCAGGTGCGGTTTCCTCGGCAATCAGGGCAGCAGCGGCGATGGCGGGCGCGCTATTGCGGCCGACGGGTTCCAGCACGATGGACGCGCCCTTATCGCGCAATTGCTCGGCCACCAGAAAGCGATGCGCTTCATTGCAGACGACCATCGGCGGCAGGAAGCCAGCGCCAGAACCCCGCGCGGCGGTTTCGGCCAGCATGGTTTTGTCCGAAGCGAGCGGCCAGAATTGCTTGGGATAGCTTTCGCGCGACAGCGGCCATAGCCGCGTGCCGGTGCCGCCGGACAGGATCACGGGCAGGATCAGGGGGGAAGAGGCGTTCATGGGCAATCATCGCTCCGCATCTCGCCGCGCTTAGGGGCAAATCGGGGCAAAGCCAAGGCAGGGGCTTCGGGCGTTTCCCCGCGCAGGCTTCCGGTATAGGGTCCGCCCGTCAATCAAATCCGAGAGTTGCTCTGCCTTGGATCAGCCTGTCCCCCTGCCCATTCCGGAAGGCTTCGTGCCGCGCCCTGCTGGCGGGCCGTTTCTGGAACCCATCGGCCCCATCATGATCCGCCGAGATCACGGGCCGCTTGCCTTCGGGCTGCGCATTGAAAAGCGCCATTGCAACAGCAAGGACATGGCCCATGGCGGCATGTTGGCGACTTTTGCTGACCTCACGCTTGGGATTGGTGGCTTCAACCTGGCTGGGGTGACGGGGTTCTTCACCACCATCAGCCTGAATTCGGACTACCTGGCGCCGGCGCTACTTGGCACCTGGCTGCAATGCGAACCGGTGCTGCTGCGCCGCACCCGCACGTTGGTCTTCGCGCAAGGGGTCTGCATGGCGGATGGCAAGCCTGTGCTGCGTGCCAGCGGGGTTTTTGCCCTGCCGCGGGAGCCCGCGGCAGGCGCTTGATAGGCCCGCTTACACCACCGGGCTTTTGCCGCCATCCACATTGATGGCGGTGCCGCTGATGAAGCCGCCCTGTTCGCTGGCCAATAGCAGCGCCATGGCAGCGAATTCCTCGGCCTTGCCGATACGCCCAAGGGGGACAGCCTTGCCCTGTTCGGCCTTCCAATCCTCCCACGTGATGTTGCGCTGTTCGGATGCATGGCGGCGCACCCATTGATCGCTTTCGATAATGCCGACCAGCATGGCATTCACCAGCACATTATGCAGCGCAAATTCATTCGCCATGGCCTTGGTGAGCGCCATGCCGGCAGCGCGAGACACTGAGGTGGGCGTTGAACCACCGGGCGGTGCCTTGGCGCCAATATTCAGCACATTGATGATGCGGCCCCATTTGCGATCCCGCATGCCGGGCAGAGCCAGCCTGGAAAGCCGGATGGCCGCGAAAAGCTTGAGGTCCAGATCATCCTGCCAAAGCGCATCTGTCACTTCCAGGAAGCCGCCGCGTTGCGATGTGCCGGCATTATTGATCAGGATATCCACCTGGCCGAGGCCCTTGACCGCCGCGGCATAGGCGGCTTCGCAGCCTTCAGAAGTGCGGATATCAGCGGCAATCGCAGCCACCTTCGCACCCGGCGCGGCGGCGCGGATTTCCGCTTCCGCCTTGGCAAGGCTTTCCGCCCCACGCGCCACAATGGCGACATGCCCGCCCGATTCAGCAAACATCTTTGCCATGGCAAGGCCCAAGCCCTTGGACCCGCCGGTAATAAGCGCTGCGCGCCCATTCAAGGTGATATTCATGGATTACTCCCCCAATGATGGGGCCATCCTGCCGGAAGTGGGGCGGGACGCAAGCGGTGGGGGGATGGAGCGGGCGGGGGGAATCGAACCCCCGACATTCAGCTTGGGAAGCTGACGTTCTACCTCTGAACTACGCCCGCAATCTAACCATAACAATGACTTAACCACGAAAGCCAAAGAGAGTGAGCACGCTTTTCGCTCGAGCGTGCGATGACCAGCATCTAACCGAACGCTTAGCTGACGTTCGAGGGTGAAGCAAGCGGATGAGACGCCGTAAGCTAACGTGGAGTGGCGGATATTCCTGGCTTGGGAGGCAGCCACACGCAGTTGACGTTTCGATCTCTGTGGATGGCGTTGGTCGCCGCTGCGATGACCTGTTGGGTGAATGGATCGTCAAGTTCGAGGATGGCGAGTGGTCCAGGGAGCGAGGCATTGATCGACGCAAACGAGCCCTCATTCACCGCCGTCCACCACCGTACCAGTTCGTCGGTTGGACGACTTAAGACGATGACGACGTCAACATCACTGTCGGGTTTATGATCGCCGCGTACACGGCTTCCAAATAGGTGAACCGTTGAATCCTCATGCGCCCAGTCAGCGATGATCGCCGCAAGGCTTCTTAGTTCGTCACTTGGCTCCTGCGCCATCGAAATCTCCTAGAAGCCTACGATTTTGTTATATGCTGCCGATGACTTCGACCACGTCCGCTATGTCCTGCTAAGGTAATCACCTGACATAGGCCACCGCGAAGCAAGCACGCCGCCCCTTGCAGTCCGCGCCGGGCCTATCAGTAATTTTGTGCGCGAGGTCGGTTTCGTACACCGGACCACGAACCTATCGCCGAATAGGATGGCGAATTGGGCCTTGGCCTCGCGCCACTCGCGCGGCGGTCGTTTCCATTTTTCGACCGCTCGATTGGCGTTAAAATATAGCAGCTCCATGGCCGCCTCGTCACCCGGGTAATGACCGCCCGGTTCCCTCGGTAGCCTATGGCAAGTGATTGCCTTAACAAAACAGACCAAAAATGGAGTAACGCCGACGCTCTACCTCTGAACTACGCCGGCGCCGTGCGAGTGATACACCCGCCAGCCTGGGGTTTGGGCAAGCTCACCCCTCCGCCGCCTTATCCCGCGCCACCGTCGCCAGCGCATCGGCGCGTTCATTCATGGGGTCCCCGGCATGGCCGCGCACCCAGCGCCATTCAATCTCATGCGGTTTGGCCGCGGCCAGAATGCCCTGCCACAAATCCAAATTCTTCACCGGCTCCTTCGCCGCATTGCGCCAATTGGCGCGCACCCAGCCATGGATCCAGCGGCTGATGCCATTCCGCAGATATTCGCTATCCGTGTGCAGCGCCACGCGGCAGGGTTTCTTCAGCGCCTCAAGCGCCCTCAAGGCCGCGGTCAATTCCATGCGGTTATTGGTGGTCTCGGCCTCATTCCCCGAAAGTTCGCGCTCATGTTCGCCAAAGCGCAGAATGGCTGCCCAGCCGCCGGGGCCGGGGTTGGGTTTGCAGCCGCCATCGGTCCAAATCTCGACCAAGGGGCGTGGGTCGGCGCTGTCGGTCACAGGCCAAAGGCCGAAAGCGTTTCGGCGCCGCTGAAGAAGCGTAGTTTCCGCAGATATTCCACCGGGTCCTTCCGCGTCACCAAGGCACCTTCGGGCGTATGGGTCCAGTCATACAGCCGGGTTAGCAAAAAGCGCAGCGCCGCACCGCGGCACAGCACGGGAAGGGCGGCCAATTCAGCCTCGGATAATGGGCGAATGGTTCGATAGGCGCCAAGCATGGCGCGCGCGCGGGTGACGTTGAAGGAATAATCCGGCTCAAAGCACCAGGCATTCAGGCAGACCGCGATGTCATAGGCGAAAAGATCCGTGCAGGCGAAATAGAAATCAATCACGCCGGACACGCGCGGCTGGCCATCGGCGCCCGGCAGGAAAAAGGCATTATCGGGGAATAGGTCCGCGTGGATTTGCCCGATCGGCAAGCTGCCCTCCGTCGGCCAGGCGGCCAGAATGCCTGCCAGTGCTGCGTCCAGTTCCGCAATCAGGCCGGGCTGCACCTCATTACCCCGCGCGCGGCAGCCATCCAGCAAGGGCGCCCAGCCCTTGGGGCCGAGTGCGTTGGGCCGGCGCATGGTGAACCCCGCGCCCGCAAGGTGCATCTCCGCCAAAGCCTTGCCGAGTGGCGCGCAATGCTCGGGCCGCACGCGGCGTGGCCAGACGCCAGGCAGGAAGGTGACAATCGCCGCAGGCCGCCCCGCCAATGCGCGCAAGGCCGCGCCATCCCGCCCATGCACCGGCGTGGGGCAGGCCATGCCGCGCGCTGCCAAATGTTCCATCAGACCGAGGAAATAGGGCAGTTCAGCGGGGTCCACGCGCTTTTCATATAGTGTCAGGATGAAATCACCGGCTTCGGTTTTCAGCGCGTAGTTGGAATTCTCCACACCTTCCGCAATGCCGCGAAAGGCCAGCAATTCGCCAAGCGCGTAATCGGCCAGGAAGGCGCGCAACGCCTCATCCGAAACCTCAGTATAGACAGCCATTATTCGGCGGCGAGCCCGCGCGGCAGGCGGAAGGTGATCTGTTCCACTGCCACCACCACTTCCTCGATTTCAAGGGAATAGGCTTCACGAAGCCGCGCGATCACTTCTTCCACCAGCACTTCGGGCGCGCTGGCGCCAGCGGTGACCCCCACGGTCTTGCAGCCCTGCACAAGGGAAAGATCAAGATCAGCACCGCGCTGCACCATCACGGCGCGCTCAGCGCCGCT
>CAMCZJ010000021.1 GCA_945886995.1 Asaia bogorensis | reverse complement strand
GATCAGCGCCGGCAGATCGGTGAAGGGCAGGGCACGCGGATTGACCACCAGCACATTGGGCTGCTGCGCCAGCATGGCCATTGGCAGGAAATCCGTATCGGGATCAAAGGCCAGCCGCTGATACAGCGCTTTATTGATGCAAATCAGCGAAGCGGTCGCGACCAGAAGCGCATGGCCATCGGGCTCAGACCGCGCAAAGGCCTCACCGGCCACAGTGCCGCCGGCGCCGCCGCGATTGTCAATGACGACTGGCTGGCCAAGCGCCACGGACAGCCTTTCCCCGAGCGCACGGGCCAGGATGTCGGTCGTACCGCCGGCGGCGAAGGGCACGAAAATGCGGATGGGCCGGCTGGGGAAGGCGGGCGCTTGGGCCAAGGCAGGGGCGGCAAGCCCAGCGGCGAAAATTCCAAGGCTGGTACGGCGGGTAATGCTGGGCATGCGCTTCGGCTCCTACTGAGACTTACAAAGCTACGCCGAAGCGGTGCTGGCGGGAAAGCATGACGCGCTGTGGCGGGGGCGAAAACCTGCTCCGATCCCGGCTTCAGGGGGAAGCAGCCTGCCGCGCCGCACCTGCACGAAGCAAAGCCTTTGTCTTTTACGGAAAACCCTTTCGCAACAGCCAATGGCGTGGCAGGTTTCGCTCTGTCGCGGGTTTATCGCGACCAGATCAAGTCTTCCCGCGTGCCTGAAGCCAGCGGGGATGGGAGAATGCCATGTCGGCACCGAATTGGACCAATCCTGAAACCCTGGTGCTGCATGCCGGCTGGCGTGCGGACCCCACAACCGGTTCGGTGGCTGTGCCGATCCATCAGACCACATCCTTCCAATTCCAGGATACCGGCCATGCCGCGCGGCTTTTCGCGCTTTCTGAGCTTGGCAATATCTATACCCGCATCATGAACCCAACCGTGGATGTGCTGGAAAAGCGCGTCGCGGCTTTGGAAGGTGGTGTCGCGGCGCTGGCAGTGGGTTCGGGCCAGGCAGCGACCACTTTCGCGGTGATGAATTTGTGTGAGGCAGGGGACAATATTGTCTCCTCCACCGATCTTTATGGCGGCACCTGGAATCTTTTCGCCAATACGCTGAAGCAATTTGGCATTGAAGTGCGCTTTGTGGACCCCGCCGATCCGGAAGGTTTTGCGCGCGCGACCGATGCGCGCACCCGCGCCTATTACGCCGAGACGCTGCCCAACCCTAAGCTGCAAGTCTTCCCGATTGCGGAAGTGGCGGCGATTGGGCGGAAGCTTGGCATTCCGCTGATCATGGACAATACGGCAGCGCCGATCATCTGCCGCCCGCTGGACCATGGTGCCGCGATTGTCATGCATTCCACCACCAAATGGATTGGCGGCCATGGCACCAGCATTGGCGGCGTTGTGGTGGATGGCGGCAATTTCGATTGGGAAGCCTATGGTGATCGTTTCCCAACGCTGAACAAGCCCGATCCTTCCTATCATGGCGCGGTTTGGACTCAGGCCGTGAAGCCATTGGGACCGATTGCGTACATTATCCGCATGCGTACCTGCCTGCTGCGCGATTTGGGTGCGCCCATGTCGCCCATGAATGCCTTCCTGTTCCTGCAAGGCATGGAAACCCTACCGCTGCGCATTGAACGCCATTGCGCCAATGCAACGCGCGCCGCAGCCTTCCTGGCGCAGCACCCGGCAGTGACGCGGGTGATCCATCCATCGCTCATGGAAGGTGAAAGCCGCCGCCGCGCTGATGCTTATTTGCGCGGTGGGCATGGCAGCCTGATGGGCATTGAATTGAAGGGCGGAAAGGAAGCCGGGCAACGTTTTATTGAGGCACTGAAAATGTTCTACCACGTGGCCAATATCGGCGATGCACGCAGCCTTGCGATCCATCCCGCCACCACGACGCATAGCCAATTGGATGAAAGCGAACAGGCTGCATCCGGTGTCACGCCAGGTTACGTCCGGCTTTCCATCGGCATTGAACATATTGACGACATATTGGCGGATCTTGACCAGGCGCTGAAGGCGGCCCAGGCATGAACGCGGATCGTCGCCGGATGGCGCAAGAACTCGGCCTTGGCCCTGCCTCCACCGCGCTTGGCGCCTTTCCTGCCATTCGCATGCGGCGCAATCGCTATGACGCTTTCACACGCAAGCTGGTCGCGGAAAATGTGCTGAGTGTTGGTGATCTGATCTGGCCGATCTTCATCATGGAAGGCACCAATACCATCATGCCGGTGGCTTCCATGCCGGGGGTGGTGCGCGTAACAATCGATAAGCTGGAAGAACATGTCGCACCCGCGGTGAAGCTTGGCGTGCCGGCAGTGGCGCTTTTCCCGATGACGCCAACTGAGATCAAGGATGCGGAAGGCACGGAATCCACCAATCCGGAAAACCTGATGTGCCGCGCATCGCGCTTGCTGAAGGCAAAATTCCCGGAGCTTGGCTTGGTGGGTGATGTGGCACTCGACCCCTATACCGATCATGGGCATGATGGCGTCATCCGCGATGGTTATGTTGCGAATGATGATACGCTTGCCATTCTGACCGCGCAGGCGGTCAATCAGGCGGAAGCGGGTATTGATGTGATCGCGCCATCGGACATGATGGATGGGCGGGTCGCCGCCATTCGCGCTGCCCTTGATGCGCGGGGTTTTATTCATACGCGCATCATGTCCTATGCGGCGAAATATGCTTCTGCCTTTTATGGGCCATTCCGTGATGCGGTGGGGTCGGGATCTTCGCTGAAGGGTGACAAGAAAACCTATCAGATGGACCCCGCCAATTCGGATGAGGCGATGCGCGAAGTTGCGATGGATTTGGCTGAAGGCGCCGATATGGTCATGGTCAAACCCGGCATGCCGTATCTGGATATTGTGCGCCGCGTGCATGAACGCTTTGGTGTGCCCACCTTCGCTTATCAGGTGAGTGGTGAATACGCCATGATCGCGGGTGCCGCGCAAAATGGCTGGATTGATCGTGAACGTGCGATGATGGAAAGCCTTTTGGCCTTCAAGCGTGCCGGCGCCGCGGGGGTTTTGACCTATTTCGCCGTGGATGCGGCGGCGGTGCTGAAGCGGGGGTAATTGGACCTAACCGGCGGCGCGCATTCGCAGCGCCGCCGCTTCGCCGATCATCACACAGGTGAAATGCAGATTGGCGCGGCAATCGGATGGCATGATGGAAGCATCGGCCACGCGCAGACCCTCCACGCCACGCACCTTCAATTCAGGGTCCACCACGCCGCGCGGGTCTTCATGCGCGGTCATGCGGCAAGTGCCGGCGGCGTGTTGGATATCGCCCGCCTGATCGAGCATGATCTGATCCAGCGCATCATCCGAAAGCGCTGCCGCTTCCGCCATGGTAAGCGCGCTCTCCCCAAAGGTGATGGCATCCGCAATATCAGCGACCGGCGACAAGGCACATAGCTTCGCCAAGCGCCGCACCCCATCGCGCATCCGTAGCCTGTCGGCTGGATGATCCAGCATGTTTTCTTCAACCACTGGCTGCGCGTCTGGATCGGCGGAGGTCAAACACACTTCGCCGCGTGACAGCGCATCATAAAGCGCCACACCAATGCCGCCATTGGGCGCCACGCCGCCTTCCGCAAGCCCGCGATGATTATAGGCGATGATGATCATGTTACGCTCACCACCGCCACCGAGCTTGCTGCTGTAAGTCAGGCAGCAATTGGTATGCCGCGCATCGGTGCCTTCAGCGCGAAAGCCAGGCTTCAGGGCCAGGCGTGCGCGCAGGATCGGGTGATCCATGAAATGCTGCCCGACGGCAGGCGCATCATGTAGAACGGCGATACCCAAGCCGCGCAAAGCCAGTGCAGGGCCAATGCCGCTGCGCATGAGGATACAAGGGCTATGGATGGCACCGGCGCAAAGAACCACTTCTCGCGCGGCAATATCCTCAAAAGCGCCAGCGCCAAAGCGCACGCGCACACCTGCAGCGCGGCACCCTGCGAAGATCACGCGATCCACAAGCGCATCGCCGCGAATGGTCAGGTTCGCGCGCCCGCGCGCCGGCTCCAGATAGCCATCATTGGTGGTTACGCGCTGGCCGTGGCGCAGATTGATCGGGTTGCAGGAAAGCCCCTCGCCTTCCGGCGCATTCAGATCAGGCTTCACAGGATAGCCCGCGATACGCGCGGCATCCCGCAAGGCACGATCCACCGCGCCCCAGTTTTCTTCCGGCATCCGCCATACGGGAATGGGGCCACCCTGGCGCTTGCCGGGCACGCCGTAATTCGCATCATCTTCGATGGTATCAAAGATTGGCATGACATCGGCGGCAGACCAACCCTCACACCCCGCCTCCGCCCAGGCATCAAAAGCGGCCGGCACGCCGCGGATGGCGATTTGCGCATTGACCGTGGAGGAACCGCCAAGCGCCTTGCCGCGCCAATAGAATTTGGGCGCCTGAGCGCGGGTGCGGCGCGTCATCAAGCCTGGCCATTGCCAGGCGGCCTGATGCGCGGGGTCATGCATGAAGGGCACGATATTGGGGCTGCGGAGCGCGGCGGGCGCTTCTGCCGCGCGCCAATCACGCCCCGCTTCCAGCAGCAAAACGCGCCGATGCGAGTCCTCCGAAAGTCGTGCCGCTAAGGTCGCACCCGATGAACCCGCGCCAACCACGATCACATCAAACATGGCTGAACATTCCTGGCCGCATTGTTCATTGCGCCATCAGTACCTCGGCCCGCGCGCGCTGCGCTGCCGGCAAATCCTCACGCGCCAGAAGCCTCATCAAGGCATCACGCGCTTCGGAGGTTTCTCCTGTACTTAACTGCAATTCAGCAAGATCAAGCACAGGTTCCGCCATGGCGGGCGCAAGCCGGATGGCCTGCTGAAAGGCATTCGCTGCTTCTACCTGATTGCCAAGCTTGAGCCAAACGCGCCCCTGCAAATGGCGCAGATCAGCGCTATTCGGGTCCTGAGCCAGCCCGCGGCGGGTGGCGAGCATGGCTTCCCGTGTCCGGTTCATCGCCAATAGCACATTGCCTTCATGGAAAAGCGCCCAAGGATCAAGCGGTTGATCCGCCAGTGCCTTGCGACTTTCCTTGAGCGCTTCATCCAGATTGCCCGCCTGCATAAAAATCTCAGCCAAGGCGATATGCACCCAGATGGCGCGGGGATCGAGTTGTTGTGCCCGCCGGTAATCCTCAACCGCGGTTTCCACGCGACCCAGGCGGAATTGCGCAAGGCCGCGCAGATACCAT
Organism: Asaia bogorensis; assembly: GCA_945886995.1. Taxonomy (GTDB): domain Bacteria; phylum Pseudomonadota; class Alphaproteobacteria; order Acetobacterales; family Acetobacteraceae; genus Neoroseomonas; species Neoroseomonas bogorensis_A. The sequence goes on along the minus strand of CAMCZJ010000021.1, from coordinate 16,762 downwards.
GCCGCACCCTGTTCAGGATTGGCATTAATCATGATTTCAGCGATATTAAAAGCATCGCGCGCGCGGCCTTCGCGCAAATAGCTGCGCCCGATCAGGCCGCGCGCAGTGGTTTCAGTGGCAACATCGCCGCCCGCGCTGCGCAACAAGGCGCGCAGCCTGTCACGCACAATGGCTTCGTCAGGTTCCGTCTGCGCCACATGCCAGGCGTAAAGCCTTGGCTGGATCAAGCGCCAAATCTCGGGCGCTGCGCGCACCAGCAATTGATCCACCGCATCCGCCGGCACGCCATCAATATCGGCAATCAGCCCATGCCCCGCGAGCCGGAGGCGGAGTTTCAACTGCTCCTTCTCCAGCACAATTTCACCAGTGATTCGCCGGCTTGGTGTTCCGAACACACTGCGCAGCAATGCTGCCAGCGCGCGCAGTGAAAGCCCCGCAATCGGCACATTGAAATCCGGCTGATCGCCGGCCAATTCCAGGCGCTGCTGAACGAGCCTTTCAGCGGTGACGGTACTCTGCACCAGCACGACCTGATCAAGCAGGCGCAGCGCGACCACATCCGGTGAAAGCCCCGCTTCAGCAAGCCGTGTCGGTACGTGAATGGGCGCGATTTCAATATCCTCACGCCGCATTTCGCGCAGCAAAAGCAACACGAAAGCCGCTGCCAATAATAGCGGCACCACACGAAAGACGAAGCCGTAAAGCCCATCCCAAAGCGAGACAATAAACCCGAGCATCCCTGCTTTGCGTGTCGAGGCTGGGGCTTCCGTGTTCATGTCGTGGCCAGGAAATCCCGGATGGTGGTGATCTGATCAGCCGCCATCAGCGCCGGCGCATGGCCGGCATCGGCAATTTCAAGCAACCGCGTATTCGGCTTGCGCGCCATTTCCGCCGCGACATCCGCGGGCAGGATATCACTGGTGACACCGCGCAAGATCAGCACCGGAATGGCAATGACAGCCCAGAAGGGCGAAAGATCAATATCGGCAATATCGCCCGCGCTGAAGGCGTGTGTGATGGCGGGATCATAATGCAACCTAAGTGCGCCTTCAGTATCGCGCCGCGCAGAGGTTTCGGCCAAATGCCGCCATTCCGCATCGCTGAGCTTGCCAAAGGGCGCATGGACATCGCGCAAATACGCTTCAAGCGCGGCGATATCAGGGAAGTTTGGCGCAGGGCGATTGATGTAATCGCGAATGCGTTGCAGTGATCTGGCGGGGATAATGGCGCCGATATCATTCAGCACCATACGCCGGATCGGGCTGCCGGGCGTTGCGGCAATGCCCATGCCGCAAATGCCGCCCAGCGACGTACCCACCCAATCCACCGGTCCATCCATCCGGGCCAGAAGATGGGAAAGGGCTTGGGAATAGATGGGTGGCTGATACAGCGCCGGGTTGGGCAGCCAATCCGAAGCACCGCGCCCTGGCAAATCAGGGCAGAAAACCCTACGCCCCGCAGCCGCCAATGCACGCGCCAGCGCATCGAAATCCCGCCCCGACCGCGTGAGCCCATGCACACAGACCACCGGGGCGCCGGAAATCGGCCCCCATTCCAGCCAACGCAGCGTGAAAAACCCCGCGGGCGAGAGCCAGCGCAGCGCGCCAGGTCGTGCCTCGGCGGGGGGCAGCGTCACAGGATGCCCTTTTCCCGCAACGCGGCGATGTCAGACGCGCTCATTTTCAGCATAGACGCCAGTACATCTTCCGTGTGTTCGCCAAGCACCGGCGGCGCGCTGCGATAGCTTGGCGGTGTGGCGGAAAGCTTCACAGGGTTCGCGATCACCTTCACCGTCTCACCGCTGCCATGGGCCATTTCCACGACCATTTCGCGTGCCTGCACATGCGGGTCGGCGAAAACCTGTTCCAGCGTATTGATGGGGCCGCACCCGATTTTGAGCGCTTCCAGCGCATCAATCCATTCCGCCGTGGTTTTGGATTTCATCACCGGTGTCAGTGTATCCGTCACCAACTGGCGATTTTGTACGCGGATCGGGTTGGTGGCAAAGCGCGGGTCGGCCAGAAGCGCTTCCTGGCCGAAAGCCTTGCAGAAGCGTTCAAAAGTCGGGTCATTGCCAACCGCGAGAATGAGATAGCCATCCTTGGTCGGGAATTCCTGATAGGGCGCGATATTCGGGTGCTGATTGCCAAGCCGCGCCGGGTTTTCGCCCGTTGCAAGATAATTCATGCCCTGATTGGCGAGCCACGCCACATGCGTGTCCAGCATGCCGATATCAATCTGCTGGCCTTGGCCTGTGCTGTTGCGATGGTTCACCGCGGCAAGAATACCAATGCAGCCATAAAGCCCCGCGAAAAGATCCGCGACCGGCACGCCAACCTTTTGCGGTGAACCATTGGGCTCACCCGTGAGCGACATGACACCGCCCATGGCCTGGATCAGCGCATCATAACCTGGGCGTGGCGCGTAAGGCCCGGTCTGCCCGAAGCCGGTGATGGAACAATAAATCAGCCGCGGATGGGTCTTGGCCAATTGCTCATAGCCCAGGCCGTATTTCGCCAGGGCGCCGACCTTGAAGTTCTCAACCAGGATATCGCAATGCTCAAGCAACTTGTGGATGATTGCCTGGCCTTCGGGCTTGGCGATATCCAGCGTGACGGATTTCTTGTTGCGATTGACGCCGACGAAATAAGCGCTTTCCTTCGTATTCGGCACGAAGGGCGGCGCGAAGCCGCGTGTATCATCGCCGGCTTCCGGGCGTTCAATCTTGATCACTTCGGCGCCCAAATCACCCAGCATCTGTGTGCAGGTGGGGCCGGCCAAAACGCGGGTTAAGTCAAGAACACGCAGACCAGTTAGGGGACCAATGGGGGAGGTCATTACACTCTTCCTCTCAACAACCTAAGCAACGCCTTCAGGCGCCCTTCTTCACGCTCCGCACCGCCGCCGCCAGTCCCGCGACCTGATCGAGCACCTTCTGCGCCGTGCCTGGTTTGGCGCGGCCTTCGGCATCCAGATCGCCCGCCAGAACATCAATCAACGCTGAAGCTACTACCGCACCATCGGCAATCCGCGCGGCTTCTGCTGCTTGTTCTGGTGTGCGCACGCCAAACCCAATCGCAATCGGCAGCTTGGTGTGTTTGCGGATGCGCGGAATAGCCTCGGCCAATTCAGCGCCGGTCGCGCTGCGTGTGCCGGTGATGCCGGTGATGGCGACGTAATAGATGAAGCCGGATGTGGCAGCCAAAACCTTGATCATGCGTGCATCATCTGTGGTTGGCGCGATCAGGCGGATCATATCAAGCCCGGCGGCACGCGCCTGGGGTTCGATTTCATCCGCTTCTTCTGGCGGCACATCCACAATGATCAGGCCATCAACGCCCGCCGCCGCCGCGTCCGCGCAGAAATTGGCGCCATAGGACAGGATGGGATTGTAATAGCCCATCAGGATGATCGGTGTTGCTGCATCACCGGCGCGGAATTCGCGCACCATTTGCAGGGTGCCGGCAAGCGTAGCCCCCGCCTTCAGCCCGCGCTGACCGGCGCGCTGAACAGTTGGGCCATCCGCCATCGGGTCCGTGAAGGGGCAGCCTATTTCAATCAAATCCGCGCCAGCACCCGGAAAGCCGCGTAGGATTTCCATGGCTGTCGCGCGGTCTGGGTCGAAGGCTTCCAGAAACGGGATGAGCGCGCCGCGCCCTTCGGCGCGCAGGGCCGCGAAGCGCGCGGCGATACGGGGAGTTCCTGTCATGATACTCACATCGAAACGCCAAGGGCGCGTGCCACGGTGAAGATATCCTTATCCCCGCGCCCGCACATATTCATGATGATCAGCTTATCCTTCGGCATGCTGGGCGCCACTTTGATCACATGCGCCAGCGCATGCGCGGGTTCCAAAGCCGGGATGATGCCTTCCATTTTGGAGCATAATTGGAAGGCGGACAGCGCCTCATCATCTGTCGCACTCATGTACTCAACGCGCTTAATGTCATGCAGCCAGGCGTGTTCTGGGCCCACACCGGGATAATCCAGGCCGGCGCTGATGGAATGCGCTTCCAGGATCTGGCCGAATTCATCCTGCAACAGATAGGTACGATTGCCATGCAGCACGCCAGGGCGGCCCTTCGTCAGCGACGCCGCATGTTCATCTGTTTCCACGCCCTTGCCGGCGGCTTCCACGCCATGCATCGCAACGCTTGCATCATCCAGGAAGGGGTAGAATAGACCCATGGCATTTGAACCACCACCAATCGCCGCCACCAGCAAATCCGGCAGGCGCCCTTCGGCGGCCAGCATTTGTTCGCGCGCCTCCGTGCCAATAACAGATTGGAAATCGCGCACCATCATCGGGAAGGGATGCGGGCCGGCGACCGTGCCGATGCAGTAATAGGTATCGCGCACATTGGCGACCCAATCGCGCAAGCCTTCATTCATCGCATCCTTCAGCGTCGCAGCGCCGGAGGTGACGGGCACAACCTCCGCCCCCAGCAGCTTCATGCGAAACACATTGGGTTGCTGACGTTCCACATCGGTGGCGCCCATAAATACGGTGCAGGGCAGATCGAACAAGGCACAGGCAGTCGCGGTGGCAACGCCATGCTGTCCTGCGCCGGTCTCCGCGATGATGCGCGTTTTGCCCATGCGCTTCGCCAGCATGATCTGCCCCAGCACGGCATTGATCTTATGCGCGCCGGTATGGTTCAGCTCATCACGCTTAAAATAGATTTTTGCCCCGCCGAGCTTTTGCGTCAGGCGCTCGGCTAACCAAAGCGGGCTAGGCCGACCCACATAATGGGTCAGCAAGCGCCGCCATTCATTCATGAAGGCAGGATCGCGCTTCGCTTCCTCATAGGCTTTTTCAACCTCAAGGATCAGCGGCATCAGCGTTTCGGCGACGAAACGCCCGCCATAAGGGCCGAAGCGGCCACGGGCGTCAGGCCCCTGGCGGAAGGAATTGGGCAGCGGCTTGTTCAAGGCAGTCTCTCAAATTGCTGGTTTAGCTGCCTGTTTAGTCCAGAACCTGCCAGGGTCAAACCCGGCGGGCGCAGCGCGCCTATTCCAGCCGCGCGGCCTCATCAAAGGAAAGCCGCGGGCTGCGGGGGAATAGGCCGGCAGGGTCCCCATAGCCCAGATTGACCAGGAAATTGGACTTCCAGCCGGTGCCGAACAGGAACAGCTCATCCACCTTGGCATTGTCGAAGCCGCTCATGGCGCCAACATCCAGCCCCACGGCGCGCGCCGCCAGCATCAGATAAGCGCCTTGCAGCGAGCCATTGCGAAACGCGGTCTTTTCCGCGAATTCCGGGCTGGACGTGAACCAGGGCTTGGCATCTGCATGCGGGAATAACTGGCCGAGCTTGTCGAAGAAATAGCTATCGTAGCAGACAATGGCCGTGACCGGCGCGGTCATGGTTTTCTCCATATTACCCGCCGAAAGCGCTTCCTTGAGCTTCGCCTTGCCCTCTGACGTGCGCACGAACACGAAGCGCGCGGGTGAGGAATTGGCCGAAGTCGGGCCCCATTTCAGAAGATCATACAGCTCCTGCAACTTGGCATCGGGCACGGGCCGATCCTGCCATTTGTTCTGAGTGCGAGCGGCACGGAAAAGCTGATCAAGCGCCTGATCATCAAGGGGCGCGGCGGTTTCGGACATGGTTTGGCTCCGTAGGGGCAGTGAAAGCAGAGGGGGTCTATAGCGTCAGGCTTCCACCTGCTCCACCGCCACCACTTCCGGCACGTAATGGCGCAGCATGTTTTCCACGCCATGCTTCAAGGTGGCGCGCGAAGATGGGCAGCCGGAACAGGCGCCCTGCATGCGCAGCCGCACAATGCCATCCCGGAAACCGCGAAACACAATATCGCCGCCATCGCTGGCGACGGCGGGGCGCACGCGCGTGTCCAGCAATTCCTTGATTTGCAGGACGATCTCCTGATCCGCCGGTTCAAAATCCTCGGCATGCTCCTCGGCTGCGGCGCCTTCCAGAATGGGCAGGCCGGCCAAGTAATGTTCCATGATGGCGCCCAGCACTTGCGGGCGCAGCATCTGCCAATCGGCATCCAGCGCTTTGGTGACGGTCACGAAATCTGAGCCAAAAAACACCCGCGCGACATCGCCAAGGCCAAAAAGCCGCTCGGCCAGCGGGGAACGGCCCGCGGCTTCCTCGACGCTTGTGAAATCCGCCGTGCCGCGATCACCCAATACTTCCCGGCCTGGCAGGAATTTCAGCGTGGCGGGGTTGGGGGTGGCTTCGGTTTCGATGAACATGGCTTGGCCCTTTGCTTCGGGGGAGTTTCCGGACCTATGTGGTCCTTTTTCCCCCGAAAGGCAACAGGGCCAGGCTGTTCACACCCTTTCCGGATTGCCGCGCAGCAGGCTGAAGCGCGTGGGGGCCATGCCGCCAGAAAGATCAATGGCGACAAGATCCTGCCCTAGTTGGAAATAGACAAAGCAGGTTTCGCGGCCGGGATTTATCCTCTCCCAGCTTGAACAAACCTGCTCCCCGCGAAACGCCACACGCCCGCGATCGGTTGCGGTTTGCCCATTCACGCCTTGAAGCTTCAGACGCTGGGACCCATCAGCCGCCACATGGATCAGCAGGCGCGACCCATTGGGCATCCGCCGATCAAGCGTATTGCCGGCGGCCAGGCGGCGGAATTCATCCGCTGAAAGCCGCTTGCCGCCCGCCACATCAAAGGAAGCAGGGCTCGCCTGGGCGGGCGGCGCGTTGGAAAGCGCCGTCGGCGCGCCAGGCGGCCCGGCATTTTGTGCACAGGCCGCCAGCAGCAAGCCAAGCGTGAGAATGGAGGAACGAAGGGGGCTCTTCATGGCGCGGTTTCCTTCTGCGCGTTGGGAGAAATTTTATCGGGGGATAGCGCGACGGAAGCTCATGGCGTTTTCCATCACGCGATTCTGACCAAGCTGAGACAGCATGTTGCGCATGCCCGCCACATCAACTGTGACGGTGGCAAGGCGTTGTACCTGCTGACCATCGGCGGCGTTCTGCACAATGCTGGTGATGCCATTGCCGATCATGGTTTGAACGCGCGTTGCGCCATTGGCGCCGAGCGCTTCAATCATCACTGGCCCACCAGCCATGGCAACTTGTCTTTGCACGCCATTTGCATCGGTCACGTTGATCACCGGCGCGGGCATGCCCGCCCCGAGGGTGGTATTGGGCATATTGAGCCGTTCGGCGGTGACGCCGCCAATCCGTGTTTCAATATCAAACCCGAAAGAAACCATCATGCCGCCAGGCATGGCAAAGCCGCCGCGCATTTCGGCAAGTTCATCAACGGATACGGCATTGCCGGCAAGGCGGAAGGGCCCAGCACCTGCATCTTCAAGCCCCAGCGCCTCGGCATAGGTTTGGACAAGATCGGATGCAGCCTTCACCGGGCCGGAGAGCAGGATGGAGAGGGAAAGGATCGCAGCAGAACCGAGAAGTGATTTCCGTTTCATGGCTTAGCCTCCTGATCAATAAATCCAGGGACGGATTTGTGTGCCGCCCTGAAACAAGGGCGACCCTGGCATGCCGAAGCCCGTCAGGCTGCGGTCCAGCGCATCGCGCACCAGCGTGCCCGGGGCACGGCCACGCATGCCCCAATCTTCCGCCAGGTTGAAATTGGCACGGCCTGTCTCTGACCTATCCAGAATGACAAAAAGCACCCCATTCCAGCTTTCTTCAAAGCGCACACGCGGCATGCTGCGCGTGCCAAGCGCTGGGTCCGCTAGCAGAATGCGATCCGCAGAGATGCCACGCAGCAGTACAAAATGCCGATAGCCATTGGTATTGACCAAGGCGATTGCCGGCACGCCCGCTTCGGCCAGTTTTTCGAGTGGCAGGCGGAACCCTTCAGCGCGCAAACCCCGGCGTGCGAGGAAATTGCGCATATCCAACAGGGAGAAACCCGCATTGCGGATGCGCGCCTCATCGCCATTGGCGATCATCTCGCGCAGGATTTCCTCTTCACTCACCGCCGTTCCATAATGATAGGTGAGCAAGGTAGCGAGGGCTGCGGAACCGCAGGAGAAATCGAATTTCTGCTGCACAATACGATGAAAGCGCCGCGACTTCATATCGCTCACGCGCGGCGCAATCGCCGCCCCACCAGTCACTTGGGGGGAGATGGTGAGGTTGACCTTGGGGTTATTGGCAGATGCCAAGGGCGTCGCTGGCTGTGTGGCACAGCCGCCAAGCAGTGCCAGTAGCGCCAACACCAGATGAGGATTGCGCATGAAACGGCTCACCGCACAGTGATGTTCACCGTGGTGACGGATTGAAAGAGCGAGTTATTGCCGCTGTTCTGGAACACTGTGGTGAAACCACCGGTGCTATTGAGCGATCCGGTAATGTTATTGCCGCCCGTGATGCTGCCGGTGCCAACCGTATTGCCTTCTACCAAGGCTGAGCCGACCGAAACCGGTTCCACATCACCGCGCCCGGCATGGCGCGACAATTCACTGACCGAAAGCGGCGTGGCGCCAGCGAAAACATCCAGACCTTTAGTCGGATCGGCGGCAAGGGCGCTTTGCAAGGGCAGCGCGGCGATGAGGGCGAAGCTGGTGAGGAACTTGCGCATGACGTCATTCTCTCCTTCAGGTGCCGAAACCAAGCAGGGTGCTGGCATGGGCGGGAGTTTTGGTTGGTTTCCGAATACGCGCAGACCGAACGCGCCGGCGGTTGCCCGCCGACGCGCCGCGACTTTATCAGTTGGTACGCTGATAGATGGCGCCAATCGCCACCGCATTTTGCATCATGCTATTCGCACCCGCATTCTGCGAAACCTGTGTCACGCCGGTGGTGCCATTGAAGGAATTGGTCATGGACACACCGGCAGAACCCAGGCTGGCACTGGCATGATTACCGGTCACGCTACCAAGATTACCCGCCGCCGCGATGGTGGTGGACAGATCTTCGATCGCGCAATTGCAATAGGTGATGGAGGCCAGCGCGGAGCTGTTCTGCATCAGGCTATTGGCACCGGCATTCTGGTTGACATTCGCCGCACCGCTGAAGCCGTTGAACGAACCAAGGATATTGGCCGCTGCATCATGCTTCACATCGGTTGATTGATTGCCAGAACCAGTGACCTGGCCCGCATTCACGGCAATTGCCCAGGCGTCACGATTTTGCTCGGCACCTTTGATGTTTTCAACGCGCGTCAGTGCGGTTGCGTTCTGCATCAGGCTGTTGGCACCGGCATTCTGATTGACCTGTACAAGACCCGTTGAGCCATTGAAGGAATTATCCAATGTCGCGGTAGCCGTTGTGCCCGTAAGCAGCGGCAGGGTTGCATTCTCGCTGGTATTGCCAACCACTTGGCCAACGTTGGCAGCCACCGAATTGGCATTGGCATCGCCACGCGGGACCCCAAAGACGATCGGGGCCGTCACTTGGCAATCACAGCCTTCCACATAGGAAACTGCCACCGAGTTCTGCAGGCCGGAATTGGCGCCCGCATTCTGGTTCACATTCGCAACCCCACGGAAGCCCTGGAAGCTGCCGCGCAACGCCGCGCTGTTATCCTGACCCAGACTGGTCGTGGAACGGTTGCCGCTAACCTCGCCCACATTAACAGCTAGCGCGGCCGCATAGTAATCCTGGACATTCTGCAGATGCGAAGGCCAGCCATTGCCATGCCCATTCCCATTGCCATTCGCCAGGGCGCCTCCGGCAATGGCAACGACGCCCGCCGAAGCCAAAAGAAGTTTTTTCATGATGTTCACCTCTGTCCTCTGTTTGTTGTCCCGGCAGCGCCGGCGCGATTGGACTAACACAGGCATTCGTAACCGCGCCGTGAATCAAGCCGAGTTGATGAACAAACGCATTCACGGAAATGCCTAATGGAATGCGCGCGTCCAGATTCATAGAGCTCGCGCTTCTGTTATCGCCGATCACAGAATTCCTATTTGCGATGTTTCGATAAGCAAAACATCTTCATGCGCAAGCGTATCGTCCTTGGATGCGCTTCGCTTCTTCTCCAACCGCGAAGGTCGCAAGCATGCCAAACGAATGCAGAGAACGTGAACAGGGCAGGAAAAAGATGCCAGCCATTCCGAAAGGTACGGATAATGTGGTGTTATCCTTGCTGCCTGCCGCGTCAGCGCTTTTCCTTGCTATCGGTTCAGCACAGGCGCAAACCGCCGCAACCGGTCAGGGGCCAGCGGCGCAAAGCGCTTCCACCGCCGCTGAAGCCGCCGCCGCGCAGCAGCAGGAACAACAACGCGTGATCGCAACAGACCCCACGCTCGCGCGTGTTGGTGGCGTGCTGACACCGCGGGGTATGTTCTCGCTTGAACCTTCCTATGAGTATTTCTACGCACAGAACACGCAGGCGATCGTCAATGGATTTACCATCATTCCCGGCATCACCTTTGGCACCGTGGATATCCGTCAATCCACACAGCGCGGCAATCTTGGCGCGGTGACACTGCGTTATGGCGTGACAGATAGGATGGAAGTGAATATCCGCGTGCCTTGGCTCAGCCAGAGTGATACGATTCAAACCGCGCCAGCGGATACCAACGCCCAGCCCATCACCATTGGTCCCACCGGCAGTGGGCTTGGCGATATTGAATTCGGCACCAGCTACCAGATCAATGAAGGGCTGAATGATTGGCCGGTTTTCATCGCCAATCTGCGCGTGAAAAGCGATTCCGGGCGGAGCCCCTTTGACGTGCCCATATATACCATCAATGATCCACAAGGCGGCTTTACCCGCGGCCTGCCGAAGGAATTGCCAACCGGCACAGGCTTCTGGGCGATTGACCCGGGTGTCACTGTGGCCTGGGCTTCCGACCCGGCGGTTTTCTTTGGCAGCCTGCGCTACATTTGGAATGTCGCGCGTGATGTGGATTTGCAGGATAGTGCGGGCGGGTCACCGGCGCGCACCAGCCTTGATCCCGGCGATGGGGTTGGTATCAATTTCGGTGTCGGTTTTTCATTGAATGAGAAAAGTTCAATCAGCATCAGCTATGAACATGTGCGCATTTCCGCATCACGTTCCGAAGGGCGCAAGATTACTGGATCTGATTTCGATACGGGCACCTTCAATTTCGGGCTTTCCTATCGTGTTTCTGACCGCATGAGTGTCAATCTGGGGGTGGGCATTGGTGTGACGGAACAAACCCCGGATACACGCATCATCTTCCGTGTGCCAATCCGCTTTTCCTTGTAGCCAATAGGGCGGGGGTGCGCTGTCGCCCCCGCCAATTTACGTACCGCAGAAAGTCGCCAAGACGCGTTCTTCCGGCTTGGGCGGGCTGGCATAATCAGCCTTCTCCGGCTGATCCTCAAAGGGCTGCGCCAGCACCGCCATCAACGCCTCAAAGGGGCGGAAATCATCGCGGTCCTCGGCGGCGCGGATGGCAGCCTCCACCAAATGATTGCGCGGGATGAAGGCTGGATTGGTGGCGCTCATCAACTGGGCAGGCGGTTCTTCGCGCGTGATCCTGGTGCGCCAAACATCGGCCCAGCTATCAAACGCTGCCGGGTCGGTGAATTGCGCCCGCGCCGGCGCTGCATTGCCCTCAGCCGCATCAGCCAGGGCGCGAAAGGTCAGGGTGAAGTCAGCGCCCTGTTCCGCCATGCGGCGCAGCAAATCCTCGATCAGCGCGGTATCTTCTGGCGCGCGCGCCGCTATGCCGATCTTCCGCGCAAAGCCATCAAAATAGGCGGCTTCAAAGGCAGGGGCAAAGGCGCCAAGGGCCGCCTGAGCAAGCTCCAGCGCTGCTTCTTCTTGTTCCGCCAAAAGCGGCAGCAGTGCTTCCGCCAGCCGCGCCAGATTCCACTGCGCCATGCATGGCTGATTGGCATAGGCATAGCGCCCGCCATGATCAATGGAACTCAATACTGTCGCGGGATCATAGGCATCCATGAAGGCGCAGGGGCCGTAATCAATCGTCTCGCCGCTGATGGTCATATTGTCTGTATTCATCACGCCATGGATGAAGCCGATATGCAGCCATTGCGCGATCAGCTTAGCCTGCCGCGCAATCACGCCGGAAAGCAGCGCGACATAGGGGTTTTCCGCTGTCGCCGCCGCAGAATCATGCCGCGCAATGGCGAAATCCGCGAGCAGCTTCAGCGCTTCCTGATCTTCCTGCGCGGCGAAATACTGAAAGCTGCCGACACGGATATGGCTGGCCGCCACGCGCGTCAGCACCGCGCCTGGTTGCGGTTTTTCGCGCAGCACTGCTTCGCCTGTCATCGCCACCGCCAGCGCGCGCGTGGTCGGTACGCCAAGCGCTGCCATGGCTTCGCTGATGATGGCTTCGCGCAGCATCGGCCCCAGCACGGCGCGGCCATCTCCACCGCGCGAAAACAATGTGCGCCCGCTGCCCTTCAGATGAATATCTCGGCGTTGCCCATCGCGCCCAATCACCTCACCTATTAGAAGCGCGCGGCCATCACCAAGGCGCGGGCTGAAGCCGCCGAATTGATGGCCGGCATAGGCCATGGCGAGGGGTTCCGCACCCTCCGGCACAAGATTGCCGGCGAAAATCGCGGCCCCCGCCGCACCAGAAAGCGCTGCCGCATCAAGCCCCAATGCTTCCGCTAAAGGCGCATTGAAAAACACCAGCCGAGGCGCCGCCACGGCAATGGGCGCCTGCCGGATATAAAAACGCGCCGGCAGGCGGGCATAGCTATTGTCGAAGGAAAAGCGCGTGCTCATCCCAAGCGTGGCATGGGGTTGGCGATGGGCATGGCCATTTTCGTCTTGCCGAGCGCATTCCAACCACGATCATATTGCGGGGGCGTGGGCACCGCTTCCGTGCGGCCAAGCTCGGCCGCCGCATGCAAGGGCCAATAAGGGTCGCGCAGCAGCACGCGCGCCAGATAAATCCAATCCGCATGGCCTTCATCCAGAATGGCTTGCGCCTGCTTGGCTTCCGTGATCAGGCCAACAGCGGCAGTCACAATCTCGGCACCCTTTTTCACCGCCGCCGCACCTGGCACCTGATAGCCAGGCCCAAGCGGGATTTGCTGGCGTGGATCATTGCCGCCGGAAGATACATCCATGAAATCCACGCCAATCTTCTTGAAGCGGCGCGAAAGCTCCACGGTTTCTTCCGTGTTCCAGCCGCCTTCAACCCAATCCGTATGCGAAACACGCACGCCCAGCACAGCATCGGATGGCGTGGCGGCGCGCATGGCGGCTGCGATTTCAAGCGGCAGCCGCGCGCGGCCTTCAAAATCTCCGCCCCAACGGTCATTGCGCTTATTGGAAAGCGGGCTCAAGAATTGATGCAGCAGATAACCATGCGCGGCATGCAATTCTATCAGCCGATACCCGGCCTTGATGGAACGCTTGGTGGCCGCGACGAAGGCTTCGATGGTGGCGGTGATATCCGCTTCGCTCATGCCGCGCGGCGGGATGAAATCACCAAAGGCATCGGCTGAAGGGCCAAGGGTCTCCCATGAAGGCTCGGCGGGGCCTGGCAGCCAGGCCTGCTTGCGCGAAGCCTTGCGCCCGGCATGCGCCAATTGAATGGCCGGCACCGTGCCAAGTGCCGCCAGCGCGGATGCCAATTGCGTGTGGCTTGCCAAATGCGCGTCGGACCAAATGCCAACATCACCGGGGCTGATGCGGCCTTCCGGCACCACGGCGGTGGCTTCCACCATCACCATGCCCGCGCCACCGGAAGCGCGCGCGCCCAGATGCACCAAATGCCATTCGGTTGGAATGCCATCATCATGGCAGGAATACTGGCACATGGGTGCGACGCCGATGCGATTGGAAAAGGTAACGCCGCGCAGCGTCAGGGGGGAAAACAGATCGGTCACGGGCGAGAAGCCTCCGGGTTGGGCAGGGCGGTCCAGGGCGGCAGCCGCCCCAGACGGTTTTCGAATATGGCGAACCATTGCGGCGCGCCAGGGGGGGCGGGGCGCAAAATGCCGCGCTGGTCCGTTGGGAAGCGCGCCAGCGTCACTGCATCGCGAATATTGCCGCCAATCGCTTCAACCATGCCGTGGTGGTTGCGGATGACAATATCGCAATGCATGGGCCGAAACCGCCCCTGATCCCCGGCGCGGTCTTGCCAATGGGCCAGGGGCCGGCTGGACCGGTCGGCGCAGAGCAAATCCCCAGGCGCCGCGATGCGATCCTGCACCCGATGCGGGATGAAGGGCGCCTGATCCGGAAATTCCCGCGCATCGGCGACCATACCATCAATGCTGGTGCCATGCGCGGCAGAGGGCGAAAATTCCCGCATATCAATCCCCGCACTGCGCATCACAAAGGAAATGAAGGCGGCGGACCAGGCATCCTGCTGCCATTGCCCTTCATACCCCGCACGAAATAGCGCGCGATTGCGCGTGATGATGCCGCGGCCTTCCGGCACCGCCTGCCAATAGGCTTGCAGGCGCGGAAAGCCGGCGGGGTCCGATTCCTGCGCTGGCCCCGGCTGCCGGTCTGACACCTGCCGCCCCCATTCTTCCCATTCCGCGACGGCGATGCGGAGCATTCTCTCCCGCGCGAGTGGCGGGTAGGAAAGCGGTGGTTCCCGTGGTGCCGGCGGCGCCACGGCGCAGGCCGAGAGCAGCACGGTCAGCAATAATGCCAGATAAAGCCTTGTCTTAGTCATGCCTGGCTTCACACCTTATCCAGCGTGGCGAAGGCTTCCTGCGCGATATTCAACGCCTTCAGCATGAAGGCAAAGCCGTTGTAAGGCCCGCCCTGGATCAGCGCTTCAATGATGTCACCCCTGCTGGCCCCGATATTGAGTGCGGAGAGGATGAATTTGCGCAGCAAAATATCATGATCCAAGGCCGCGAAGGACGCCACGGCGCAAAGTGCCCGCAACCGCCGATCAAGCCCTGGCCGGTCCCAGATCTCGCCATAGCAATACTGCACCACCAGCGGATAAATGCTGCCCGTGGCGGGATTATCCGGCGCAGCATGGCCTTCATGCCGGCGTTCCGCATGCAGCGCGCCTTGCAGGTCTCGGCCACGTTCCATCAGCGCCTCCAGCGTATCAAGGCGCGGTGGGTCGGCTTCAAGCGTGATGCCTTCCTCGGCAAAAACCGAAAGCGCCGTTTCCAGTGCGGTTTCGGATGCCGCAAAGCCGCGATAAATGCCGATCTGGATCAGGATTTCCACAATGGCGCGCGGCGTCAGGCCAAGCTTCAGCGCAGCCGCGACATGGCGGCGCAACTGCGCCTGGTTTTGTACGGAACAAAGCACCGCCAGCGTCACCGCCATGCGTTCCTGGCGGGACAGGCCGGGGCGGTTCCAGATATTGCCATAGACGAGCTCGGCCATCAGATCGCCAAAGCCAAAGGCGCCATTGGCCAAGGCAGCATCGCCCGCGCCAAAAATCTCAGCGCGTAGCGCGGTGCCGCTGCGGTTCACATCATCGCGTTGTATCATGGCCTACCCCTTCTGGCGCGGGGGCAAGCTAACGCCCCCCATGGATCAGGCAAGCGCCGGGGGCCTTCCCCTGCGCGCCCAGGCGGTCCACATGAGGGCTATGTTCCGCCGCGCCCTGCTTGCCGCCCCGCTTTTGCTGCCGCTCCCTGCCCTGGCCCAGGCCCAGGGGGCCGCGCTTTCCGAACGCGACCGGCGCGATATCGCGGCTGTCGAGGCCTATTTGAACCGGCTGACCACGCTGCGCGCCCGGTTTCTGCAAATCGCGCAGAATGGCGCTTCGGCTCAGGGCTGGGCCTATATCTCCCGCCCGGGGCGGATGAGGTTTGATTATGACCCGCCGGAACCGCTGCTGCTGGTGGCGGATGGCAGCCAATTCTTGCTCTATGACCGGGAATTGAAGGCGCCGACCACGCTGCCCACCAGCGCTACCCCGCTTGGGATGCTGCTGCGCCCGGAAATCCGGCTTTCCGGCGATGTCACCATCAGCCGCATCCAGCGCGATGGCGGGTTTCTGCGCATTACCCTGTTCCGCACCAACGACCCGCGAGAGGGCTCCTTGACCCTGGTTTTCCAGCCAGAGCCCCTGGAATTGCGCCAATGGGCGGTGTTGGATGCCCAGGGGCGCGAAACCCGCGTGACGCTGACGCAGGTTGAAACCGGGATGCCGCTGAATGCGCGCATGTTCCAGTTCAACCATCCGCAGTTTTTTGAACCCGGCGGGGCTGGGGGCAGGTAAGCAGGGCCTCTTGAGCACTGGAGTGGTGCCTTACCTTACGGTAAATAGCGGTGCCCTTCGTCACCCGGTACAATCGTCTTCAGCAAGCGGAGGCCCCAATAAAGCCTTCTAGGCACGATGCCTTCCCCCAGGACTAGTTCATGTTGAAGCTGAATCGGGCGCGTCAGTCAGGAGTGATCCCAATAATCTTTTCGCTTCCGTAACCGCAACATCACAGCCTTCGATCAGCCGTTTAATACTATCTTCCAGCTCCTGCTCTAGAGACGGTTTCTTATTTTCGGCGTCTGTAATTGACAGAAGGTCACCGCGCATCCACCTCTCCAACCGAGATAGTAAAGTTCCCTCGGCCGAAACGGTCGCTGCCGGAGAAGGAGCTTGGTCCTGTAGAATTAACAATTCGACGAAATCATCGCTACTAAATTGAAAGCGTTGATCGCTCCAAATGACCGACTGAAGATGGTCTTCGGCATAGCGAAAAAATACTGGATATAACAGATAGGAAAGTAACTCCTCTTGACCAGTCGGTAAGAGCATCCTTTCCCTTTTCCTTCTTGTTTCGCGGAAGTTTCGGTGTGTTCCGCTCGTTAGGGGTACGCCGATCACCTTAAAGTTTTCGAACACATATCTCGCACATTGAGATATTGAAGAAAATTTTTCTCCATGTTCGTAATGTCCATGCACGAAGCCTAATTCTCC
>CAMCZJ010000020.1 GCA_945886995.1 Asaia bogorensis | reverse complement strand
GGCTATACGGGGCAGGTGAATGCCTATTCCTATGCGGCGGCGCAGGCGCTGCTGCCGCATATTCTGGGCACCAATGAAGTGCTTTTGGGCAAGGTCACGGATTGGGCGGCGATTACGCGCTATTCCAAGGTCATGCTCTGCCTGGGTGGGCTGCCGATCAGGAATGGCTATGTCACCTCCGGCGGCGCGGGCCAGCATAGCAATGAGATGAATTTGCGCGCCGCTGCTGAAGCCGGGCTGCGCTTTCTGCAAATCTCCCCCGCGCGGGCGGATGTGCCGGATTGGGCCGGCGCGGAATGGACCCCGATCCGCCCCGGCACGGATACCGCGCTGCTGCTCGCGATGGGCCATGAAATACTGGCGCGCGGGTGGGAGGATAAGAATTTCCTCGCGACCCATTGCGTCGGCTGGGACAAGCTTCGCGCCTATATCCTGGGTGAGAGTGATGGCGTGGCAAAAACCCCGGAATGGGCCGCGCCCATCACCACCATCCCGGCCGAGACCATCCGCAAACTCACCGCCGAAATCGCCACACAGCCGGCGATGCTGACCGCCACCTGGTCCTTGCAGCGCGCGGATTATGGTGAGCAACCCTATTGGATGCTGACCGCGCTGGCCGCCATGCTGGGCTTGATCGGCAAGCCGGGCCAAGGTGTGGCTTTCGGTTATGGCAGCGTGAATGGCATGGGCCAGCCGAGGCGCGACGTGCCAAGCTTCGCCATGCCGGCGACACCCAACCCCACCGGGTTTTTCATCCCCGTCGCGCGCATCACGGAAATGCTGGAAAACCCCGGCGGCGAGCATCACTTCAATGGCCGCGTGCTGCAATTCCCCGATACGCGCATCATCTGGTGGGCCGGCGGCAATCCCTTCCATCACCATCAGGATCTGAACCGCATGCTGCGCGCCTGGGCGCAGGCCGAGACCATCATTGTGCAGGAACCTTGGTGGACATCACTCGCGCGCCACGCGGATATCGTGCTGCCCGCCACCACCACGCTGGAACGCAATGATATCGCCAGCAGCGGGCGAGATCGTTTCCTGCGCGCCATGCACAAGGCAATCGAACCCGTGGGTCAGGCGCGGAATGACCATGATATGCTGGCCGATATCGCGGAAGAATTGGGCTACCGCGAACGCTTCACCGAACAGCGCAATGAAGAAGCCTGGCTGCGGCATTTGTTCGAAAGCTGGCGCCGCCATTGCGCGCGCATGGGCCAGGAAACGCCGGATTTCGATGCGTTTTGGGCAAAGGGCTGGTGGGAGGCCGATCCCCCCGTGCGCGGTGATGAATACACCCAATTCGCCGATTTCGCCGCTGATCCCGAAGAAAACCCGCTCGATACACCTTCCGGCAAGGTGGAACTGTTTAGCGAAACCATCGCGAGCTTCGGTTATGATGACGCACCGGGCCATCCGGTTTGGATCGCACCGCGCGAATGGTTGGGGGCTGAGGAAGCCAAGCGCCACAAACTGCATCTTCTGTCATTCCAACCGGCCACGCGGCTGCATGGGCAATTGGATACGGGGCGCGTTTCAGCCGCGAACAAGATCGCGGGGCGCGAGCCCATCATGCTCAATCCGGAAGACGCTGCCGCGCGTGGCTTGAAGGATGGCGATATTGTGCGCGTGTTTAATGATCGCGGTGCTTGCCTTGGTGGCTTGCGGCTTGATCCGGGGCTGATGCGCGGTGTCGCCATGATGGCGACCGGCGCTTGGTATGACCCGCTTGAACCAGGCGTGCCTGGCAGCATGTGCGTGCATGGCAATCCGAATGTGCTGACGGCGGATGTGGGCACCTCCAAGCTCGGCCAAGGCCCATCGGCGCAATCCTGCCTGATTGAGGTTGAGAAATGGACCGCGCCGCTGCCGCCCGTGCGCGTGCATCTGCCGCCGGTGATCGAGGAAGCGCCGTGATCCGCCGCCGCGCCCTATTGGCGGGTGCGGCTGCCTTCCCTGCCGCGCATGCCTTGGCGCAGGGCGCACCCGGTATCGCGCAGCGCCTGGATGATGCGCCAAGCGCGGGCATCAAGCGCGATTTGCTGATCCAATGGGGTGATCGCGTTGCCTATGACGCGCCCGGCTTCGCGCCGCTTTCGCCCAATCTTGCCGCGGCTGAAGGACAATTCGGCTGGGATACGCGCGTGGTGACGGCGATGGCGTCCCCACGTGTTGAGGATGGCATCCCGCGCGCCGTGCTTACGGTGGGGCACCCGACGCTGGACCCCGCCATGGCCTTCCCCGATGGGCGGGACCGGCCAGAAATTGCCGGCGCCATGCAGGGGGCGAGCCTGATCAACATCCAGCGCCGCGGCGGTGTCTGGATGGTGACAGAAGGCGGTTTTCAGATGCGCCGCCTGCATGCACGCACGTTCTGCCGCATGGGCGGCGCAGGTGGGCCGGCGCGCGGCGTTTTTGGGGTAACAGGCGGCTGCGCAACACCTTGGGGCAGCCTGCTGCTGAGTGAAGGCGAAGGCGGAGCCTGGGCGCGGCGCCTGCCCGGTGTGGAAGCAGCACAGACGGGCCATGTGGTGGAACTTGATCCGTTTGAACCACAATCCGTCCCGGTGAAGCGCACAGCCCTTGGTGGGCTTGGCGCGCGTGATGTGGCGGCAGCACAAGCAGCCGATGGCCGCGCCGTGGTTTTCCTGGCGGATGGGCGGGAAGGTGGCTTGTTGTGGCGCTTCGTCTCCGATGCGCCGGCAGCGGAACCGAATGCGCTCGACCAAGGCGCGCTTTACGCCGCGCGGTTTGAAGCGGGGAGCTTACGCTGGATTGCGCTGCCACCCGATGCGGAACCTTACGGCGCGGCGGTGGCGCGGGGCGCCAATAGCCTCGGGCGTCCCATGGCATTGGCGCTGGACCCGAATGGCGCGCGGATGTGCCTTGCGCTTCGGGAAAGCGCACGCAACCCGGCGGGCGCAGTGGTGGAAATCCTGTTCGCGGCGCGCAACCCTGCGGCCGATACCGCCATTGTCGAAAGCCTGATCGAAGGCCGCCTGCCGCCGCGCCCGCGCCCGGGGCGAGAGCCCGTAACGGTCCCCGCCTGGCCAGTGTCGCCTTCAAGCATTTGTCTGGATGGCCAGGGCAATCTGCTGCTGGGCACGGCGCAGACCGCGCAGGATAGCCCGTTGCCCGATGCGCTTTATACCCTGCCGGTGGAAGGCCCGGCGCGTGGACAGCCAAGCCTTGCCTATATCACGCCCCTTGGCGCCGCTTTGGGCGGTGTTGCCGTGGTGCCGGGTGCCGCGACCTGGGTGGCTGGCGTGGCGCATCCCGGCGCCGGGATGGGCGCACAATTCGCCACCCCGCGCAGCCGTTGGCCGCATTTCCGCGAAGGGGAGCCGCCGCGTGGTGGTGTGGTGGCGTTGAGCCAAGGCGGATAAGGCGTGGTTTCGCCAAAACTTCACAATTCACCGCTTTCTGCTGCGGTGCTGCCCTCCTAAACCTTTGCACATCACAAACCCAGCCGGAACGGGAGAGAAAAAATGGCGCGCATTACCCCCCAAGCCAATGATTTCGAAGCCTTCGACGAAATTGAAAACATCGGCAGCAACCCCGACCCCAAAACCCCGATCGCCGAGATCATCGAAGCTCGCTATGGAAGGCGCGGCCTGTTGGGTTCCGCCGCCACGCTCACCGCGCTCTCGGTGGGCCTCGCGGGTGAGGCGAAGACGCAAACAGCAGTGCCGCTCTCCGGTGGCCCTTCCAGCCTGACCTTCAGCGAACCGGCGCGCGCCCTGGCGCAGCGTGATTCCGTGGCGGATGGCTATGAGGTGCAAACCATCATCCGCTGGGGTGATCCCATATTGCCGGGCGCGCCCGCTTTCGAAGCCGGCAAGACCACGCCCGCCGCGCAGGCCGCGCAATTCGGCTATAACAACGACTACCTCGATTTCTTGCCCCTGCCGCTGGGCAGCAAGGGCAGCGATCATGGGCTTTTGGTGGTCAACCACGAATACACCAATCCCGGCCTGATGTGGGGCGGGCTTGGCAGCGGCAGCGCTTCTCGCCAGCGGGTCAATGCCGAACAGGCCGAGGCCGAGATCATGGCCCATGGACTTGCAGTGGTGGAAATCCGCAAGGAAAATGGCCGCTGGGGCTATGCCAAGGAAAGCCGCTTCAATCGCCGCATCACCGCCGCGACCCCGATGCGGATTTCCGGCCCCGCCGCCGGGCATGATCTGCTGAAGACCAAGGCCGACCCCACCGGGCGGCAAGTGCTCGGCACGCTGAATAATTGCGCTGGCGGGAATACGCCCTGGGGCACGGTGACGACGGCGGAAGAAAACTTCAACCTCTATTTCGGTGGCGATATCGCGAAGACGCCGCATGCCGAAAGCTTCCGCCGCTACGGCATCCGTAATGAGGCCTCCTATTCCTGGCCGAGGCACATTGATCGTTTCAATGTCGAAAAAGAACCGAATGAGGCCTTCCGCTTCGGCTGGATTGTCGAATTCGATCCCTATGATCCGAATGCGGTGCCGGTGAAGCGCACGGCCCTTGGCCGCTTCAAGCATGAAGGCTGTCATCACGCCATCAACGCTGATGGCCGCGTGGTGATCTATATGGGCGATGATGAGCGGTTTGATTTCGTCTATCGCTTCGTCACCGCGCGGCCCTGGAACCCCACTGATCGCGCCGCCAATCGGGATCTGCTGGATGAAGGTGTGCTTTCGGTCGCCAAATTCCATGATGATGGCAAGGTGGAATGGCTTGATCTGGTGCAGGGCCAGGGGCCGCTGACGCCGGCCAATGGCTTCCAATCCCAAGCCGATGTGCTGATCCATACGCGCCAGGCCGCAAGCCTGTTGGGCGCGACACCCATGGACCGGCCTGAGGATGTGGAACCCAACCCCGTCACCGGCCGCGTTTATGTGCTGCTGACGAATAACAGCAATCGCCGCGCGGATCAGCTCAATGCCGCCAATCCGCGTGCGAATAATCAGCATGGCCATGTGGTGGAAATCATCCCGCCTGGCGCCGGCACGCCGCAGGTTGATCACGCCGCGCGTGAAATGCGCTGGGGGCTTTTCCTGATGGCGGGCGCGCCGGGGATTGATGCGGGCACGCGTTATCATCGCGCGACATCAGATCGTGGCTGGCTTTCCTGCCCCGATAATTGCGCCTTCGACAGCAAGGGGCGCATCTGGATCGCAACCGATGGCGCACCTTCCGCCGCGGGTGTTGCGGATGGGCTCTACGGCGCAGATACCTCTGGCCATGGCCGCGCGCTGACGCGGCTTTTCTATCAGGCGCCGACGGGGGCCGAGGTTTGCGGCCCCTGCTTCACGCCAGATAACAAGACGATCTTCTTGGCGATCCAGCATCCGGGTGAGGATTCGGGTTCCACCTTTGAACGGCCCTCCACGCGCTGGCCGGATTTCGCCGAAGGTGTGCCGCCGCGGCCTGCCGTGATTGCCATTGTGAAAAAGGATGGCGGGGAGATTGGGGGGTAGTGGTCCGATCGCTGCTGTCGGTTCCCGATAGCGGCGTGAATCGGCCCACCAAACATGGTGCTAGCGGTGCGCTGCGGGATTTTGCCGACAGGAAAGGCCAGCAGGAATCGCACCACTAGAGTATCTTCCAAACCGCCAAGCGATTCCACTTGGCTTGAAAAAAAACGCCAAGTATCTGATCGTCATGGCGTTTTAATCCCATCGCGCGGCGATCTGCGCTAAGCTTACGCTATGCAGCAAACGCCGCGCGCCATCGAAACACCCGGCCTGAGACAGGCCAACCCGGCGCCAGGGTCCCATTTACGCGCCCGCGCCGTGATCCTGGGCGAAAGGCTTGACCATCGCGGGCTTGGCCCCGGCGGCACCGCGCTCGCGGACCCCGTGCCTATCGCGGTCCCCGCGCCGATCACCGCCTTCGCCTTCCGCTGGGGCGCTGTGGTGATGTTTGGCGCTGATCCCACTGATGAAGCCGCTTTGCTTGCAGCGCTTGCCCCGCGCATTACCAACCCCGCCGATAGCCTGGCCGAGGAGGTCGCGCTGATCACCCTTGGTGCTGAACGCGACGGTGTTGATACCGAAGGCGTCATCCAGCTTTGCGATGCAGCGCCTGAACGCCTGGCCGTGGTGGCGGATGCGCTGGCGAAAAGTGCGGCCCTCGCCCAGCAGGAAGCCCGTATCGCCGGGGCTTTGGACCGGCTGGAACCCGCCGTGGCTGATCTGCGGGCGGCAGGCAGGCTGCGCTTTTCCTCTCGCGCTTTGCATCGGCAGATCGGCCATGCGCTTTCCGCCCATAGCCGTAATCTTGCGCGGGTAGAGGCCGCCGATAAGCCCGAAGTGCTTTGGGACCATCCGGAATTGGAACGGCTCCATGCCCGCTTGGCGGATGAATATGAGCTCAGCGAGAGGGGCGCGGCCCTGGAACGCAAGCTTGCTTGGATCGGCGATACCATCCAGACGCTGCTTTCCCTGCTGCAAGCAAGGCGGGCACTTGGGCTGGAAGCGGCGGTGGTCGTGCTGGTGGGGATTGAGGTGGCCTTCACGCTTTATGAGCATGTGATCCGCCCGCTTTGGCCCTGAAATCACCGTCCTGGGCTGGCCTGCCACGCGATTCCGCGCGATAACTGGCCCGAGACAGATGTCAGCCCAAGGAAATTTCGATGACGGCGAATTCGCCCGAATGGGCCCAGGCGCCCACCGCCCCGCAAAACCTCAGCCAGAAGCGCCCGCCGCCGCCGCCCGCTTCCGTGCGCCGCTACCTCAGCCTGCCGGATTTTGAAGCGGCAGCCGCGCGCTATCTGCCGCGCAGCATTGGCGGCTTTGTCTCCGGCGCGGTGGAAAATGATGCGTCATTGCGTGACAATCGCGATGCCTTCGCCGAATGGGGCTTTGTGCCGCGCGTGCTGCGCGACACACGCGGGCGCAATCTGAAGACCACGCTATTCGGCCAGGAATATGATGCGCCCTTCGGCCTGCCACCCATGGGGGCTTCCGCGCTGGTTGCCTATCGCGGTGACCTGGTGCTGACGCAAGCGGCCCGCGCGCGCAATGTGCCCATGATCATGAGCGCATCTTCGCTGATCCCGCTGGAAGATGTGGCCAAGGCCAATCCGGATGCCTGGTATCAGGCCTATCTGCCCGGTGAGGCTGAGCGTATTGAACCGCTGGTGGACCGCGTGGCGGCGGCCGGCTTCAAGACCTTTGTGCTGACGGTGGATGTGCAGGTTTCGTCCAACCGCGAAAACAATGTGCGCAATGGCTATTCCATTCCACTCAAGCCCACGCCGCAATTGCTGTGGGATGGCATTACCCATCCGGGTTGGGTGCTGAATACTTTCTTCAAGACCATGCTGAAGCACGGCATGCCGCATTTTGAGAATATGGATGCGGGCCGTGGGCCGCCCATTGTCTCCAGCACCTTGATGCGTGCCTTCGGCGCGCGTGATGGTCTGGCGTGGGAGCATCTGGAACTGATCCGCCGGCGCTGGAAAGGCAAGCTGGTGGTGAAGGGCATCATCTCCCCCGAAGATGCGCGCATGTGCCGGGATGCGGGGGCGGATGGCATTATGGTGTCCAACCATGGCGGGCGGCAATTGGATGGCACGATTTCCGGCCTGCGCAGCCTCGCTGAAATCGCCCGCGATGCCGGCGGCATGACGGTGATGTATGATGGCGGCATCCGCCGCGGCAGTGATGTGCTGAAGGCGCTGGCGCTTGGTGCTTCCTTCGTGTTCGTTGGCCGCCCGATGCTTTCAGCGGCGGCGGTGGCAGGTGAGGAAGGCGTGAAGCACGCGATTGGCCTGCTGTCTGAAGAAATTGATCGCAACATGGCGATGATGGGCATTCTGAACCCATCTGAAATGTCCATGGAATATATGCGCCCGATGCGTTGAGCTTCGGCGCGTTTCGATAAAGCGGCGCAGCCCATGCGGCTGCGCCGTTTTCGTTTCAGGCGGCCATCGCCGGGCGCTGCGCCCGCCACCCCGCCGCCAATTCATAAGCCTGGCCGGCGCGCAGCACTGTCGCATCCTCAAAAGGCCTGCCCACAATCTGCGCGCCCACCGGCATGCCGCCTGCGCCAAAACCAGTGCAAACGGTCAGCGCCGGCTGGCCGGTCAGGTTGAAGGGGATGGTGAAATTCGGCACTTCAAAAGACGCCCATTTCGTCATCTGATGAATGAGCCGCGCTTCGCCTGGCTGCGCGGCGGTCACCAGCAAATCGCAATCGCCCATCACGGCGGCGACCGCTTCGCATAATTCGCGCCGGCGGCGCTGCGCCTGGATGTAATCAGCGGCGGTAATGGTGGCCGCCACCGCCAGCCTTTCGCGCAGAAACTCACCATAGGCGCGGTATTTTTCGCGCATCCAAGTCTCATGCACCGCATAGGCATCAGCGGCCAGAATCAGCCAACCAGCCGCGTTGAAATCCCCAAGCGGCGGCAGCTTCACTTCGCGGATTTCCGCACCCTGCGCGGCCAGTGCGCTGGTCAGATGGGCAATGCCCGCTGCCATGCCAGGGCTGACTTTGCAGTCATCCTCATGGAAATGGCGGATCACACCAATGCGCAAGCCGCGCACACCGCCATTGAGGCCGGAAAGCAGATCAGGCCGCGGGCGATTGGCGGAAGATGGATCGGTGGCGTCATGCCCGGTCATGGCATCCAGCAGCAGCGCGCAATCTTCCACCGTCCAGGCCATGGGGCCGGTCGTGTCCAGGCTTTGTGAGAGAGGCAACACGCCCGTACGGGAACAGAGCCCATAGCTCGGCTTGATGCCGGCAATGCCGCAAAGCGATGCCGGGCCGCGAATGGACCCACCTGTGTCAGACCCCGTGCCACCCAAGATCATCCCGGCAGCAACCGCCGCACCCGTACCGGATGAAGACCCGCCGGTGAAGCATTCCGTATTCCAGGGATTGCGCGCGGGCGGCCAGGGCAAATCAAAGGAAGGCCCGCCCCAGGCGAATTCATGCGTGGCGAGCTTACCCAGCATCACCGCGCCCGCTTCGCGCCAGCGCCGCACCACCGCCGAATCCATCTTCGGCACATGATGTTCCAGCACGCGCGAATGGCCGGTGGTGGTGACGCCGGCCGTCTCATAAATATCCTTATGTGCAATTGGAATACCATCAAGCGGGCTCTGTAGCGCACCTGCCGCCTGCCGCGCTTCCGCCGCGCGTGCTTGCTCCAGCGCGATTTCTGGCGTGAAGCGGATGAAGGCATGCAGCGCGGGGTTGAGTTTCTCCGACCGCGCCAGATGATCCTTCATCAGTTCAACCGGTGAGATACGCTTCGCGGCGATATCGCGCGCGGCACTCGCAATGGTGGGGAAGCTGGTCATGCGCCGGCCCCCTTCAGGGTGAAGATGGTGGCGGATTCTACTGAGACCTCACGCGGGGTGCGCACGCGCGCGGCAGCCGCCTGGGTATGGGCGGAGGCAGCGCGAATGCCTTCCTTTTCGGCTTCCGTCAGATCAAGCCCGGCTTGGGCCATCAGGGCTTCGAAATGCGCCTTATCGAGGGGTTGGGCCATCGGGGCCTCCTTTCCATTGCTGAGGCCACTATGGGAAATCCAGGGCGGGTAGGGAACAGGGGGCAGGGCGCTTTCTACCCTGGGTCGTGCGGCCTTTGCCCAAAAGAAGGTCTGGGGCGCTGCGATATATGACTTGTTCTTATTTTGTTCCTTTGATAAGCTTTCTTTCCCATGACCGCCGCCAAACCCTCTTCCGTCCGCAACGCTGCCCTGGCCCGGCTGCGCGATACCCTGGCCGGGCTTACCACCCGCGCCCCTGGGGGCGGTGCCGGCGCGCCTATTCCGGTTTTTGCTGATACCAGCTTGATCGGGGCTGGCCTTGTGCGTGGAGCGTTACATGAAGTTTGCGCCGCAAGCCCCGGATCTGGCGTGGCTTTTGCCGCCATTCTGTTGGCGCGCTGCGGCGGGCAGGTGCTTTGGATTGCAACCGAACAGGAATCGAATCTTGTCTGGCCACCGGGGCTGCTGCCCTTTGGTCTGGCCCCGGAAAGCCTGATCCTGGCGCGGGCGGCGCGCTGGCCGGAAGCGCTCTGGGCCATGGAAGAAGCTCTGCGCTGCCCTGCCTTGGGCGCTGCCGTGCTGATGGCCGGCGCCGGGCAAGGGCTTGACCTGACCGCAACCCGCCGCCTGCATCTGGCAGCCGAGGCCGGGGGCGTTTTCGGCCTGCTGCTCCGCCCAGATGGCGCTGCCGGTGCTTCCGCCGCGCGCACGCGCTGGCATATCGCGCCGCTTGCGAGTGACGCCGCGCCGCGCTGGCGCCTGACGCTGCTTCGCCAACGCGGCGGCGCGCCGGCGGGGCCTTGGAATGTGGCTTTCAACGCCGCGACCAATACGCTGCATCTGGAAGCGGGCGGCGCATGAAGGGCCGACGCTATCTGGCACTCCATCTGCCCTTTTGGGCGGCGGAGCATTTGCGCCAAAGCCGCCCTGATCTGCCGGCGGATCAACCCTTGGCACTTTGGGCACGGCAGGGCGCGCGGCGCCTTTTGGTGGCTTTGGATCATCAGGCCGCGGCAGCGGGGCTGGAGCCAGGCCAAGCACTCGCCGATGCCGAAGCCCTGCTGCCTGATTTGCAGGTTTTGCCCGCCATGCCGGAAGCCAGCGCCGCAGGGTTGCGTGATCTGGCGCTTTGGGCTCAGCGCTTCACCCCGATCAGCGCTGCCCTGCCGCCCGATGGGTTGCTGCTGGATATCACCGGCTGCGATCATCTGTTTGGCGGTGAGGCCGCTTTGCTCGCACACCTCACCGCCAACCTGGCCGAGGTTGGACTGACAGCCCAAGGAGCCATTGCCAGCGCGGCTGCTTCCGCCATGGCGCTCGCGCGGGTGCGGCGGGATGCGCCGATCATCGCGCCAGGGGCGGAGGAAAAAGCTGTCGCGCCCCTGCCGCTTGGCGCAGCGCTCCGCCTGCCGGGGGGCATGGTGGAAGACCTCGCCCGGCTTGGGCTGCGCGTGATTGGTGATGTGCTGCGCCAGCCCCGCGCGCCGCTCGCCCGGCGCTTTGGCGCGCCCTTGCTGGATGCGCTGGATGCCGCCACGGGCCGCCGCGCGCCGCCCATCACCCCCATCGCCGCGCCGCCCGATCTGGCGGTAACCCGCGCCCTGCCGGAACCGATCCTGACCGCCGAGGCCATTGCCGCCTTGCTGGACCGGCTGTTGGTAGCGCTTTGCGCACGGCTGGGGCGGGCTGGGCTCGGCGCGCGGCGGCTTTCCCTGACCGCCTGGCGCGTGGATGGCACGGAACAGCGCCTGGTGATCGGCACTGGCGCGCCAAACCGCGACCCCGCCCATCTGGCGCGGCTTTTCGCCGAACCCCTCACCAGCCTGGCGCCGGAACTCGGTTTTGAGCGTTTCACCCTGCACGCCCTGGCAACCGACCCTATGGGGGCAGAAGGGCAGGGCGCCCTGCCCATGGGCGCCGCGCCGCGCCCGGATGGGGTTTTGGCGCAATTGCTGGACAGGCTTGGCCAAAGGCTGCGCCTGGCCCGCCCCGCACCACTGCCGAGCCATTGGCCAGAGAGGCAATGGCGCGCCGCCGCCCCGCATGAAGTGCCCCCCGCCACCCCGCCCGGCTGGGGCGCGCGTGCCGCGCCGGTGCTGCTGCGCCGCCGGCCTGAAGCGGTGCAAGTCACTGCCTTTGCCGAAGGCGCTCCCGCCGCGCTGCGCTGGCGCGGGCGGGTTTATCCGCTAACCCGCGCCGAAGGCCCGTTACGGCTGGAAGCGGAATGGTGGCATGGCGGCGCGCTGCCGCCAGCGCGGGATTATCACCGCGTGCAACTCGCTTCCGGTGAAAGGTTGTGGTTGTGCCATGCCGGTGGGCGCTGGGTGGTGCAGGGCGATTTGCCATGACCCCGCCCGGCTATGCGGAAGTGGCGGCGCGATCCAATTTCTCCTTCCTGGATGGCGCTTCGCACCCCGAGGAATTGCTGGAACAGGCGGCTGCGCTTGGCCATGCCGGCTTTGGGTTATGCGATACCAATGGGCTGGCCGGCGTGGTGCGCGCGCATGGTGCGGCCAAGGCGGCGGGGCTGGCTTTCGCGCCTGGCTGCCGGCTGCGGCTGGAAGATGGCGCGGAATGGCTGATCTGGCCTGCCGATCGCGCGGCTTATGGGCGGCTGACGGCGCTGCTTTCAGCGGCGCGCATGGCAGCGCCCAAAGGTGAATGCCGGCTGGATTTCGCGGCGCTTTGCGATGCGGCGGAAGGCCAGGTGATTGCTGCCATGCCGCCCGTCACGCCAGCAGCCTTGCGCCGCTTGGCTGGGCTGCACCTTGCCTTGCCGCCGTTGATCGCCGTTGCCTGCCCCTTGCTGGGTGATGATGCAGCGCAACTCACGCATCACGCTGCTTTGGCGGAAGCGACTGGCGCGCGGCTGCTCGCTACCAACAACGTGCGCTATCACCTGCCATCACGTCGCAGGTTGGCGGATGTACTCAGTGCCATTCGCCTGCGCTGCTCGGTGGAGGCTTTGGGTCAGGCGGCGGAACCCAATGCGGAACGCCATTTGAAATCGCCCGCCGAGATGGCGCGGCTTTTCGCGCGCTATCCGGATGCTTTGCAGGCCAGCCTTGATGTGCTGGCGACAACGCGCGGCTTTTCGCTGGATCATTTGCGTTACGAATACCCGGATGAAATGCTGGACCCTGGCCTCACCGCACAGCAAAGCCTGGAAGCGCGCGTGGCCGAAGCTGTCGCGGCGCGCTGGCCGGTGCAGGTGCCGGATGCGATTACTGCGCGCATCACGCATGAAATGAAGCTGATCAATGACCTTGGCTATGCGCCTTATTTCCTGACGGTGCATGAGATTATTCGCTTCGCCCGCGCGCGCGGCATCCTGTGCCAGGGGCGCGGTTCGGCGGCGAATTCCACCATCTGCTATGTGCTTGGCATCACCGCGGTTGATCCCGAAAAGCATGATTTGCTGTTTGAACGTTTTGTCTCGGCCAGCCGAGGTGAGCCGCCCGATATAGACATTGATTTCGAACATGAACGTCGGGAAGAAGTGATCCAGCATCTTTATGAACGCTATGGCCGCGACCGCGCGGCAATTTGCGCAACGCTGATCCGCTATCGCCCGCGCAGCGCCATTCGCGAAGTGGGCAAGGCGATGGGCTTGAGTGAGGATATCACCGCGCGCCTCGCCAAGGCTGGCTGGGGAGCAGGGCGGGAGATGAGCCTTACCGAATTGGCAGCGGATGAAGGCTTTGACATCAGCGATCCGCGCCTGGCGATGACGCTGGAATTGGCGGAGGAATTGCAGGATTTCCCACGCCATACCGCAACCCATGTCGGTGGCTTTGTCATCACGCGCGGCAAGCTCACGGAATTGGCGGTGGTGACGCAGGCGGCGATGGAAGACCGTACCGTGTTGGAATGGGACAAGGATGATATTGATGCACTCGGCATCATGAAGGTGGATGTGCTGGGGCTTGGCATGCTGTCCTGCCTCCGGCGTGGATTTGGCTTATTGGCACAGCATCGGCGGCTTGCACTTGCTTTGGAAAACCTGCCGCGTGATTGCGCGGAAACCTATGCCATGCTGCGGCGCGCGGATTCCGTTGGCGTATTTCAGGTGGAAAGCCGCGCGCAGATGAATATGCTGCCTCGGCTGAAACCGCGCGCCTTTTATGATCTGGTGGTGCAGGTAGCGATTGTGCGCCCAGGTCCCATTCAGGGCGATATGGTGCATCCCTATCTGCGTCGGCGTCAGGGCTTGGAAGCGGTGGAATACCCAGCACCTGATCCCGCCTTTGGCCCGCCGGATGAATTAAAGCAGGTGCTGGGGCGCACGCTTGGCGTGCCGCTATTCCAGGAACAGGCGATGCGCTTGGCCATTGTCGCCGCCGGCTTCACGCCGGAAGAAGCCGATCAATTGCGCCGCGCCATGGCAACCTTTCGCCAACAGGGTTTGGTGACGCGCCATAAGGACAAGCTGGTGACGGGCATGACGCGGCGCGGTTACGCGCAGGAATTGGCGGAGCGTGTCTTTGCGCAGATCGAAGGCTTTGGCAGCTATGGTTTCCCAGAAAGCCATGCGGCGAGCTTCGCGCATCTGGTCTATGCCTCGGCCTGGTTGAAATGCCATCACCCGGCGGCCTTTGCCTGTGCGTTGCTGAACAGCCAACCCATGGGGTTTTACGCGCCGGCGCAAATCATGCGCGATGCGCGTGAGCATGGCGTTCAGGTACGCGCGGTGGATGTGAATGCCAGCGATTGGGATAGCAGCCTGGAAGAAGCGCCAGAAAGCGCGGGTGGCCTGGCGCTTCGGCTGGGGCTCCGCCTGGTGGCGGGGCTGGCGCAGCGTGATGCTGAGGCGCTGCTCGCCGCCCGCGCCGCACGCAATGGCGCGCCCTTCGTGAGTGTGGAGGATTTGGCTTGGCGCGCCAGGCTTTCCCAAGGCGCGCTAAGCGCACTCGCCGCTGCCAATGCCTTTCCTGGCGTGCTGCGCCGTGATGCCGCCTGGGCCGCGCGTGGGGCGCGGGGCACGCCACGCGATTTGCCGCTATTCGCCCCGCGTGATGGCGTGGGCGCGGCCTTGGCTGATGAAGCCCCCATCCTGCCCGAAGCCGCGCCGCTTTTGCCCGCAGAGCATGAGGGGGAGAGCATCGTCAATGATTACGCAAGGCTTGGCCTGACCTTGGGGCGGCATCCCTTGGCACTGCTGCGCGCGCAACTCCGCGCTGAAGAGCTGCGTGACACGCGCGATTTGCAAAGCTGGAAATCCGGGCGCTTGCTGCGCCTGGCTGGGCTTGTGCTGATGCGCCAGCGCCCCGGTTCCGCCAAGGGCGTGATTTTCATCACCATCGAGGATGAGCACGGCACCGCCAATCTGGTGGTCTATACGGATGTGGCGGCGCGTGATCGTCGCGCTTTGCGTGGCGCGCGGCTTTTGCAAGTGGAAGGCCGGGTGGAGCGTGAGGATCGCCACGCCGAAGTGCCGATCATTCACGTGATTGCGCGCCAGCTTGTTGACCGTTCGGATCTGCTGGAGGGGCTATTGCGCGAAGCGGGCAGCGATTGGGCCGCCGCCGCGCTGGGCCGCGCTGATGAGGTAGCGCACCCGCAGGATGACCGCCGCCCACCGCGCGCCAAACTGCCAGCGAGCCGAGATTTTCGGTAGAGCATGTCCGAACCAAGCGGAATCACTTGGCTTGAAGATGCCCCAGCGTCCATCCGGTGAGGGGATGCGAACGGAAAGCGTACTAAAGGCACCCAAGCGCTGATGGGCCCCGCGCCGCCGTTCCAGGAACCACCTTGCCCTCCCAGATTGGTAAAGTTACAATTATGTCATAAATATTCCATCTGGCGGGGTGATGCGTCGTTGGATGGCGGTGATCCGAACAGGGAGAAAAAGACATGTTGGAAGCAGCGCGGGAAAAATCCGATGGGATGGAAATGGGGCTATTGCTGGGCGGCGTACTTGTCGTGCTGGTGGCCTATTTCCTGCCGGCGGTAACGTTTTTCGGGCCAGGCGGCCCAAGATTCGGCCTTTCGCTTTTCAGTAAACTGCCGATCATGAGCTTGATAGCCTTTGGCGCCTTGGCTGCGGCGGTGGCCACCCGCTTCGTACCGTCACTGGCGCGCTATGCTGAACAGGCAACGATCATTGCCATATTGCTGGTTCTGGCGCCGGCTCTTTTGGGTTTCATGATGGCGCTTGATCCATGGACTGGCATCCGCCAGACCATGTTGAAAATGGCCAATGTGCGCAGCGTTAAGGTTGATCCTGGATTGGCATATATTCCGCTTTTTGCCGGCGCGACGATGATGGCGTTTTCGCTGCGTCGGCGCTTGCGCCGCGCCGCAACCGCGTGATTTGGAAGGTAGTGCCGGGCGGTGAACATTGCGCCGCCCGGACGCCTTTTTGATGGCGGGATCCGTCTTGGTGGTTCACGCTCGTTTTTATGGCGTCTTCACCGCTTTGGCGCGTTACCCATGTAGGTCAGGCGTGAGCCCGGCCTGCCTTCAACTGGTCATGCGTCGCGTAAGGCCGGTCAGGCGATCCATCAAGAACATCAGGACAAGGATGGCCAGGATAAGCACGCCTGAAACTGCGGCTACGCGCACATCCAGCGTGCTTTCCATCATGCCCCACATTCTGATCGGCAGCATGTCTGTTCTGGCGCTGGAAAGAAACAGCGAAACCGGCACATTATCCATGGACGCAACGAAAGCCAGGAAGGCCCCGGCGAAGATACCAGGCGCGATGAGCGGCAGCGTGATCCGCCGGAAGGTCATGATCCGGCCCGCGCCCAGGCTGGCAGAACTTTCCAGCAGCGCTGGTTCCAATTGAACCACGGTCGCGAGCGTTGTCCGGAATATGAAAGGCGCTATGACAACAAGATGGCCACCAATCAAATGCGTCAGTGACGGACGCAAGCCAAGCAGCGCAAAGAACATGAGCGTCGCCAGCCCATAGGCAAGTGAAGGCAGTATAAGCGGCGACAGGAAAGCAGCCTCCAAAGCCCGCGCCGAAGGATTGCGAGCCCTTCCAATGGCCAGGGCGGCCAGGACCGACAGAATGGTTGCGCCCAAGGTTGCCATGCTGGCAACCCAAAGGGAGTTTCCCGCGGCACGGTGAATATGCGCTGATCGCGCGCCATCAAACAGTGCCTGATACCAGCGCCAGGACAGATCAGGCGGCGGAAACTTAAGCGAGGCAGAGGTGGTGAAGCTGGTGATCAGCACAATCAGCACAGGGCCGATCAGGATAAGAAGACCAAGAATGGTGAGCGTGCCAAAGACGAAGGAGAAGCTTTGGTCAGCAAATGTCTTGCGCTGGATCATTTAATCAGTCCTTGCATAGCGGCCCAGCCAATTCAGAAGCATGATCCCGGCAAGCACTGTCAGCAGCAACGTCACTGAACAGACCGCAGCAAAGGGCCAATCATAAACAACCATGGCCTGTTGCCAGATAAGCGATGGCAGATAGACAAGCCTTGCCCCCCCAATCACGGATTGGGAGATAAAGGCGGTGCAGGCTGAAGCAAAAACCAGTGTTGCACCCGCGATCCAACCGGGCAGACTGAGCGGAAGGATGACGCGAAAGAAGCTTCGCCAGAGCCCTGCACCCAAGGCGCGTGAGGCATCCATCAAATTGGGATCCAGCCCGCGCATCACGGATATCAAGGGCAGCAGCATCAGTGGCATTTCAATCTGCATCAGTGCCAAGATCAGGCCCACTTCTGTCTGCAAAAGCCTGAGCGGTGTGGCACTCAACCCCAAAGCCAGGACCACCTGATTGACCACACCTTCACGTGCGAGGATCACGATCCAGGCAAAGGTCCTGATGACAACAGATGTCAAAAGGGGCAACAGAATAATGAAAAGAAGAACCTTCTGAACCCGCGGACTGCTGGCGCAGAAGAAGACCGCCAAAGGCCAGGCGAATAACGACGTGGCCAGAACCGCCGCGATACCCAAGCGCAGCGTGTCCCACACCACGCCGCGATAGAAGGCATCACCCCAAAACTTGACCCAATTCTCAAGACCCCATTGCTGCAGGTCTTGATCCGCATGCAGGGAGATACCGAGCAGCAGCAGCAGCGGCGCCGCGAAAAGCGCAGCGTAAACAATACCCAATGGCGCCGCCAGGCGCCAATCCACCGCTGCTGCTTTCATTATCCCTACTTTGTGATTTCGCGATTGAAGCGATCAATCCAGGCTGCGCGGCGCGGATTGATGACGTTCCAGTCATGCGTGACCATCTTGGACAATTCATCAAGGGATTTGATGTCCAGGTTTGGTGTCAGCTGAACATCCTTATTGACTGGGATCATATTGTAAGGCGCAAGCTGAAGGCGGCTTTGTGCTTCTGCCGAAAGGGCGACATCAATGTAGCGATGCGCATTTGCCTTATTCTCAGCGCCCTTGACGATGTGGAGGGTCGTGGCAAAGGTGATCGCCCCTTCGCTGGGCGCGACAAAAGCAATGTCAACGCCGCGGCCCTTTAGTGTCGCTGCATTGTTCGTATTGGTATACATGATGTCAATCTGGCCCTGCTGGAAAAGCCCCGGCAAGGCGGCAGGCGCCGAAACCGCAGCAACCTTGGGCAGTGCTTCCCTGAGCTTGGCGAAGATTGGTTCTATATTGGTGATGGAACCACCAAAAGCCTTGGCCATTTCAATCAGTGAAACGGTGCCAAAGGTGGTCTGGAAGCCGGTCAAGCCCAGCCTTTCCACGTAGGGGGAACGGAAAAGATCGGTCCAGCTTTTCGGGGGTTCGGCGAATTTTTTTGGATTGTAGCAAATACCGACAACCTGGACATTTACGGTAGCGGCATCCGCGGTCAGCATGCCATCGGGCAGTTTGGATGCATTGCTGATCAGCCGCGCGTCAATGGGTTCGAAAAGGCCAGCTTGGCGGGCAGCTGCGGCCGGCCCAGGGTCAAGTACGAAGCAATCAAAGGGTGCCACGCCGCGGGCCGCGCGCACTTTTGCCACCTGATCAACCGCGAAAAGAGGGTCGAAAGCGACGCTGACATTATGGCGCTGGCGCAAGAGTGGCGCGACGATTTCGCGATAGGCTTCATCCCATGTGCCTGGGTAAATCGCGGCGGTCATGGAACCGGAAGCGCGGGCAATGCTTGGCGCGGCCAGCGCGCCGGCAATGCCGGCAAGGAAAAGGCGTCGGGAAGCCATCGGAAATCTCCTTTGGGTCAGGTTGAAGATGTGCGAAAAATTGAAGGCTTTGCCTCGGGCGTCAGGCCGCAATGCCAGGTGCCAGGCATGGCGGTAATGGCGCCGGGATGCCGCGCTGTTGCGACCTTGAGCGTATTGCCATCGGCGGTCGCTACGTCATGGATCAATTGCCCGCCAATGGGCAGGCTGAGCGTCAGTGAAACCGGAATGCGATCAGGCGCGGGATCCGGATGGAGCATGAGTTGTTCTGGCCTGATGGAAACCTGCACCTTGCCTGAAGGCGTATGCGTAGCGGCTTTCAGCGGCAGAATGGCACCAGCCGAGAGCCGCACTTGGCCATCTTCAACGACGCCATCCAGAATATTCGAAGAACCGATGAAGCTATTGACGAAAGGTGTCGCGGGTTCGTCATAAATCGCAATTGGCGTGCCCAATTGTTCGATGCGTCCACGGTTCATCACCGCAATCCGATCCGCAATGGACATGGCTTCTTCCTGATCATGCGTGACCAGGATGGCGGTGAGCCCAAATTGGCGCTGCAGACGCTTGATTTCAATTTGCATATCGAGACGCAGATTTTTATCGAGCGCCGCGAAAGGCTCATCCAGCAAAAGGATGCGTGGCTGAACGGCAAGGGCGCGCGCAAGCGCAATGCGCTGCTGCTGCCCGCCCGATAGCTGGCGCGGCTTGCGATCAGCAAAGCCTTCCATGCGCACAATGGAAAGCATTTCAGCCACTCTACTGCGCTGCTCTGATTTGCTAGCGCCGCGCGCCACCAGGCCATAGGCGATGTTTTCAGTGACCGTCATATGGGGAAATAATGCGTAGTTCTGGAAGACGATGCCGACTTCGCGGCGGTTAGGCGGCAAGTCATCCACCGCGCGATCGCCGATCACCACCTGCCCGGAAGCTTGGCGGATGAATCCCGCCACAATGCGCAGAAGCGTGGTCTTGCCGCAGCCGGAAGGGCCCAAAAGGGCAACAAGCTCGCCCGCCTTAACCTCAAGGGTCACATCATCAACGGCGCGCTGCGCGGCGTAGCTGTGTACAATACCGTTCAGGATAAGCTGCTGTGCGCTTGGGTGAAGTGAGGTTGTTTTCAGAACGCAGTCCTCCCGCTACTGGCGAGGTTAGCAAGGCATGTGCCATGGGGTCGGGGCGGTAATTGGCGCGGTTCTGGGCTTAAAGGGTATTTTTCTGAGCAAAAAATAACCAAACGAACAAAAAATCAGCATATCGGGCACGCGCCAGGTCGCGGGCGGAGACGCCCCGAGGCTGACATGAAAATCATTTCTCAATGGGAGGTATCTGGCTCCCCGAGTTGGACTCGAACCAACGACCTAGGGATTAACAGTCCCGCGCTCTACCAGCTGAGCTATCGGGGAACAGGAGCCGGCGCGCCTAATAGCAGCGCAGCGCCTTATGTCAAAGCCCTGCGGCTTCACAAAAAAGCGCCTTGGAGGTCCGGAGCGGAATCGAACCGCTGTAGAGGGTTTTGCAGACCCTTGCCTGACCACTCGGCCACCGGACCACCGAAAGTCTGTATCGGGCCGGGCCGGCTTTGGGTCAAGCGCCCGCTTGGCGGGGTGGGGGTCTGCCACCTATAAGTGAGGCTACAAGGTTGAAGGATCGGCATGATGGATTTCGCACGCGCTCGGCGGTTCATGGTGGATGGCCAATTGCGGCCCAACCAGGTGCAGGACCCGCGCCTGCTCTCGGCCTTTGGCGATTTGCCGCGTGAGGCCTTTCTGCCGCCATCGCTTGCGCCCCGCGCCTATGCGGATGCGGATGTGCCCCTGCCGGGCGGGCGTGTTCTGATGCAGCCCATGGTAATGGCGCGGCTGTTTCAATTGGCGGAGATGCGCCGCGGGGATCGCACCCTGGTTTTGGGGGCGGGTTGCGGCTTCGGCGCTGCCGTTCTGGCTGCGATGGGGGGTAGTGTTACCGCGCTCGAGGATGATCGGGGCCTGCATGGCTTGGCGCAGGGCAATCTGGCCCGCTTCCTGCCAAATGTCTCGGTCAGGCTTTTGTGTGAAGACCCCTCTCAGCCGCCCCCAGGGCTTGGGCCATTTGACGTGATCGTGATTGAAGGGGGCATTGCTGCCATTCCGCGCCCGATCGAAACCCTGCTGGCTGAAGGCGGGCGGCTGGTGGCGCTGGTCACGGCGGGTGGGCCGCCGGCGCGCGCCACGCTGGTGCGCCATATCGGCGGCAGCTTTACGCCGCGCATCGCCTTTGAGGCCCATGCCGCGCCCCTTCCGGCCTTTCAGCGGAATCCCAGTTTCGCTTTTTGAGGACGCTTTGGTTGTAATTGCCTCTGGGCTGGCGCAACCGCCCTTGCATGCTGTAACCTTACTGGGGATTGGTTCCACGTATTTTGTTGCGGAACTTACCCTGGTCGTTTTACCAGGGGGTGGGGGTTGCACTTGATGAAAAGCTTTCGTGCTTCGCTTTTTCTGTCGGCGGCGCTTACCTTGGTGCCGCTTGCTGGGGCAATGGCGCAATCCCTTCAGGAAGCCCTGGCGGCCGCTTATGCCAACAATCCAGCCCTGCTTGCCGCGCGGGCGCAGCTGCGCGCTGTAGATGAAAACCTGCCCCAAGCCCTGGCGGGCTGGCGGCCGAGTGTCACCTTCTCCGGCGCCGGGGGCTATACGGATGCCACCACCAGAACGCGGGTGGATGGCAGTGATGGCCCTTTTTCGCGCTTCACTGATGTTG
Organism: Asaia bogorensis; assembly: GCA_945886995.1. GTDB lineage: Bacteria > Pseudomonadota > Alphaproteobacteria > Acetobacterales > Acetobacteraceae > Neoroseomonas > Neoroseomonas bogorensis_A. The sequence continues at coordinate 724 of CAMCZJ010000020.1, read as the reverse complement.
AACGCAATACCGCCAATCTGACCGGGGCCGTGACGCAGCCCATTTATCGCGGCGGTCGTACCGTTGCCGGCACAAGGCGGGCGGAAAATCAGATTTACGCCCAGCGTTCCCGGCTGATTGCGACCGAACAGCAGGTCTTGCTTGATTCAGTCGCGGCCTATGTCGCGGTGATCCGCGATACGGAAGTCGTGCGCCTGAACACCAATAACGTGCAGGTGCTGAACCGTCAGTTGCAGGCCACCAATGAACGTTTCCGCGTGGGTGAAATCACGCGCACCGATGTGGCGCAGGCGGAATCGCGCCTGGCTGGCGCCAGGGCTTCGCTGGAACAGGCAGACGGCAATCGGCAATCCTCTCGCGCGGTTTTCCAGCGCCTGATTGGCATGGCGCCGAATACTGTTGTACCGCCGCAACCCTTGATCCCGCCCGTGCGTTCCGCCCAGGAAGCGGTGCAGAAGGCCAGCACGAATAACCCAACCGTCATTGCCGCCATGTTTGACGAAGCGGCAGCGGTAGAAAACATAGACCTTCAATTCGGCGCGCTTTTGCCCTCCGTCAGCGTCCAGGGCCAGACCTTCAGGCTCGACAATAATAACGCCCGCGGCACGCGCCAGACTGGTTCGCAGGTTACCGCCAATCTTTCCGTGCCGCTTTATCAGGGCGGCGCCGAACATGCCGCGGTGCGCCAGGCACGCCAACAGGCGCAGCAGCAGCGCCAATTGGT
>CAMCZJ010000019.1 GCA_945886995.1 Asaia bogorensis | reverse complement strand
GGTAGACAATGGCAAATGCGGGTGGCTTGACTATCACGGATACTCTAGCGCCTGATCCGCAACGTGCCAGTCAGCGCTGCGTTCAGGTCTCGTTGCCGGTTTTTTTACTGAATCCTGCGACATTGCGTTCCGTGAACGCCAAATTCGCCCGCAAGCTTGATAGCTTCAACCCAAGGCTTTATGAGCCGGCGACTTTTTTCGACCGGGGCGTAAACGTGCCCTTCACGACACCCCTGCTTCTGGGTGCGCGCGCCCGCCCGCAGCAGGACAAGTCAGCGCTTGAAGTCATCATTCAGAACCCTTCCGGGGATAGCAGTGTTTACATTCTGCCTTGGGTAGCCATTCCGCAATTCTGCACGCCAACTCTGCATGATCGGCGCCTCTGGCAATTGCTGCGTGATGAGATCACCCTGACCCCCAGGATTGTGCGCGAAGCTGCTGAAACCGCAGCCATGGAAGGGCTCGCGGGTCGTGGCGCGGCGGCCGCCATACAAGAATCGCGCATGGCACGCGAAGCGCGTGAAAAGCGCATCAATTTTGCCTTGCTTCTAGATCTCATCAAACGCACCGAAGGCCCTAACCCTGAAAAGCCACCGCCGGAATCGGACGATCCAAGGCAGTTGATGATGCGTAGCCAACGTGCGGTTGCCCAATGCGCAAAACAACTGCGCACAACGACCGAAACGGTGGCATCTGCGCTTGAAGAATTGTCCAAGGCGTTCAGTGGCCTAGGTCTGCCCCAAGACAATCAACCCGCACCTTCGCGTCAATTGCTGGCGGATCTTGGTAAGCTGACGCATTCCATCGCAAGCTGGCGAGAGGAACTGGTGGAAGATGAAACCTCCAATACGGCTGGCATGGTCCAGCAATCCATTGATCTGACCCTTGGCTGCGCCCTTCAGTCAGCCGAGGATTTTGATTCACTCATCGGCGATACCTTTGCCGCCATTCAGGCATGGCGCGCAGATTCCGAAGATGTGAGCCAACGCCTGACAAGGCTTGATTGGCTTCTGGATGGCTGGGAAATGATCATCGGCATCTGGAACGCCGCCTCGATCCCGGAAAAGACCAACGCCATCATGGAAATGGCGCTGCTGGCACCCATTCTGCCCAAGGAAGTGACCGGCTGGTATGGCGTAGAACCCGACTGGGCCATGAAGCGCCGCACCAACCGAATTGTCCAGCAATTCGAAGATTGGCGCAGCGGTCGTCAGGTGGACATGGTCGCGCGCAATGAAGAATTGATGCTGATGCGCGGCCCAAGCCAAGCAAAAATCGCGGTTACCCGCCGTCATAACCGGCCCGCCGGGGATGCTTCGGGGTCAGCAGCCGGATCTGGCCAGGGTGCCCATAGCGGGCAGAAATCCTCACTTGCCACAACACCACGCGCCAAAACCCAGCTTGCCGAAACCCGCCATCTTGTTCACGCCTTGGCCGCGGCTTCTGACATGGCGCTGACCAATGTGGTGGAAATCCTGGATCGCCTACCCGACCGGTCTGAGGCTGATCGGTTGCTGGATGCAGCCCGCCCCCGGCTGCGTCAGCTTCGCCCGTTGCGCAGCCTTCAGCTCACCAGGCTTCTATTCCTGCCATTGGATGGCGCCATTGTAGACAATGCGGAATGGCAAAGGGGCGATTCCCGCCTGCCGCGCGCGGCCCTGCCCGGCATTGCCGAAGCCTTGCGCATGGCCCTGGGGGGGGAAGTGCAGAAGCTTGAGGCAAGCTTTGCGAACAAGACCTTCCAGGATACTGGCGTTGTGGATCGGGCGGGGCGGATACTCTGGTCAGCGGCGGCGGCGCTTGCGGATAACCTTGCACCGGGGCCACGCTGGGGGGATAGCGGCTTTCGGCCCGAAGATTTTCAGAACATGGTGCAGCTTGCCGCCGGGGTCTGGCGCCATGCCGGCCCGCTTTGGGCGGCCATACAGCTTTCAGGCTGGGGCCCGCCCGATGAAGCGGTGCGCGCCGCGCTGGCCCCAATGGCCACAGAAGATACACCCGCCTTCGGCATGTGCCTTGCGACGCTGATGCAAAAAGCGACCAACCCCGGGATGGTAGCGCAAGCCGCCACAACCCTATCAGACCGGGCGGGCAGCGTTGCCGATGCCGCTGTGGATGATTGGCTGGCCAGGGCGCGCGTCAACCTGCCGGCGCAGGATCTTGTGGCGGCTGCGACCCTTGCGGAATCCTTCGGGCGCGCCTTCCATGATCTGGAAAACGCCCCCCCCACGCGGAACCCGAACCGCGCTGAGCGGTTGGTGCAGTTGCGCCAGGAAGCCGCACTGACCTGCCGCCTAGCTTATGAGGAAGGGCTTGCGGCGGAGATCATGCAACAACTGCCGCACCTGGCCACAGCCGCCACGCATGAACAGGTTGTCGCACTGGAAAGCCAGGCACGTGCCTTGCGCCGGATAGAATTGATCGCCCGCCGCTACGGCATAGATCATGGCTATGAAGGTTCGGCAAAGCGCATTGGTGAAGCCGTTAGGGCGGCCAAACAGGCGCTAACGCCAGCCGGGCTGACCAAGCTGGATTTGGCGCGGCTGGCCGAGATTTTGATGGGACCGGAAGCTGCGCTTGAGGCATTGACCTAGTTCCAGGCTGCCAATGACCTGGCGCCTAACCCACAGGGACGGCGAAGCCGGGCGAGAATTGAAGCCTTCAATCCGTGACAATAACGCGATCCACATACATGAATCACCCGCAGTATTGCTTGGACAAGCCGGCAAAAGAGATTAAAAAGGACCGAATCATCAGTTTTCCCCGCAGGTAGGGGGGAAACTGCCAAGCACAAAGCGTGGTCATGTCGTTCACTTCCGGGCCAAGAGGTCTTGTCTTCCCCCCCGAGCAGGGTGCCGCTGACCCCGCGGACTTCCTGCAGCGCGGCGTTATCGTTGCTTTTACGACGCCACATTTGCTCGGTGCCCGGGTTATTCAGGCCCAGAAAGGCGGCCCACGCGACATTGCCCTGCCAAGCCTTTCGACGCGCGCTGGGGCCACCATTTTACCATGGAGCGAGGTTGCCACCACCCAGGCGATGGCTATGCATGACCAGGCGCTATGGCAGAAACTGCTTAATGTGTCCGCCATTACCCCTATGCGTGTCCGCGAAGTCACGCAGGACATGGCCGCCGAAGGGCTGCGCGGCGGCGCCGGCAAAAACTGGGCACGCGATGAACGAAGCAACGATAGAACTGCCATCCGCCGACTCTTTTTCCTGCTCCTGACGGATTTGATCCACCGCACCGAGTGGGCGGGAGAGGAGAAGGTGGCGCCCGAAGACGAAAGCCTGAGCTATCTGCGCCCAAGAATCGGCCGGGCTATTGGGCGTGTGAGCAAGACCCTTGGCGCAAACAGCGAAGAGGTTGAGACAGCCCTTGAATCCCTGGCCGGCGTCTTTATGCCCTTTGGCAAGCCGCGTGATTTTGTCATTGGCCATATTCGGCATGCCTTACTGGATTTACAGCAACTTGTGCGGGAACTGGATCTCTGGACTGCGCCGCGGCGCGGTAGCCCGCGCGGCCTCAGGGCAGAATTCATATTACGCAAGGCTAGGCTCGCGCTTGGCTGTGCGGCAGCGGAAATGGCGGATCTTGATGATTTCGGCAGCGATACCACCACGCTTCTGCGGCATTGGCTGCGCGATCCGCAATCAGTCCGGAACCGCGCGGCTCGCCCGGAATGGCTCCTGAATGGGTGGGATATTGTCAGCGCGCTCTGGCGACAGTCGGAACCATCGGAGCGCGAGGCGTGTCTTTTGGAAATGAGCCATTTGGCACCGCAAATGCCAAAGGAAGTGGAGACTTGGCGCGGTTTTCCGGAGGGCGGTTCGAAACTGCGTCTGGAACTGCCATCGGTTTTTGACGGGTTGGATTGGCGCACCAGCAAGCCGTTGGAATTCGCCGCCCGTAATGAGGCCTTGCCCTGCGGTGCCTATGCTCTCAAGCTTAATGCCGAAGCGCGAAAACTGCGCGAATCCTTTATGGTGCAGTCAGCGCATTCCATCACCAGCAAGCTCAGCAGGGACAGCTTGAACGAGGAAGCGCTTGCACAAATTTCCAGGCGAACATCGGTGGCATCAGATACGGTGCTTCGCCAAGTGGTGGCCGTGCTTGAGGCTATACCCTCGCGCGAGGAGCTTGACCCAATCATCGCATCGGCGCGCCCGCGGCTCAAGCTGCTGCGCCCGCCAAGGCCCTTGACATTCGCACGGATACTTTTCCTGCCATTCGATGGCGCCGTCGTACCGGATAAAGCCTGGGAGACGGGTAGCGCAAGATTCCCCCGCCCCGCGCTGATGCCCATCGCCATTGCACTCCGGGATGCGATGGGGCCTGCGGCAGAGGACATTACCGCCAACCTCAGCGGGCGTAACTTCTTGCATGTTTTGGACTTGGATTATGCTGGACGCATGATTTGGGCAGAAGCCGCGCGCCTTGCGCCGCAACTTCAATTCCCGAAAGACTCGGCAATGGCCGGCCTCGGCGCACGGAAATGCAAGGAATTACTCGATACGGCGGCGGCCATCTGGCGGCACGCGGATGCCATTTGGGAAGCGAAGCTTGCCTCTTTTTCCGGGCCTTCCCCTGAATTGGTGATCAACGCGCTCAAGGGACCAGCCCGGGAAGGAAAGGCCGTTTTTGGCGTGGCCTTGTTGAGCCTTCTACATCAGGCCCATAGCCCGGGATCGGTGCTCTCTACGGCAGCTCGGCTTTCCCCGCTGGCCGGCAGCATCGCCGATGACAAGCTGGAGGAATTGAGCCACCTGCCCGTACCATCCCTGCCCAGCGAAGATCCGGTACGCGCGGCCCATATCGCCGAAGAATATGTGGTATTGCTCAAGGAGCTGGAGACTGCGCCCGCCGGCCGGCTCAAGAACCGACGTGAACTCGCCGCGCCCTTGTTTGAACAAATTGGCAAAGCCGCCGAGTTAACCGCCACGCAGATCGTGGAGAACCAATTCCTGCCAGCCCTTGAGGAGCCGAACCGGGCACGTAGCCCCGCGATGATCGTGAATATCGAACATTTGGCCAGATCGCTGCGCCGGCTTGAGGATGCGGGGCGACGGACAGGTCAGAGCGAAGCTTTTGATATCCTGCAGCAACGCTATGTGCAGAAACTCCGCATTACACTGAGGATTCTGGATGGGGGCGGCTTTCAGGCGCTTGAGGTTACCAGAATCGCGGAAATTCTTCTTGGCACCGAAGCGGCGATGGCCATGGAAGGGCCAGGCACCTGAAGGGCCGCTTGGTGCATCTCCAAGAATTCAAAGTGGTTCCGTTTAGCTCTGTTGGACATGCTCCGGGGCAAGTGCAAGCCGCGAATTGGGGTTCCCCCCTGCCCGCGCCTGCGCCATGATCGGTCTATTCGCAACCCCCGCTTTCAGGACATTCCCATGGCTCTCCGCTGTGATCTGATCATCCGCGATGCGACCATTATTGATGGCACAGGTGCCGCCAGCCGGCGCGGCGATATTGGCGTATCCGGCGACCGTATCGTTGCGGTGGGTGATCTGGGTGGGGCAAGCGCGGATCGCGAAGTGATCGCGCACGGCAAGGCCGTGGCGCCAGGCTTCATTGATAGCCACACGCATGATGACCGCGCGGTGCTCTGTGGTCCTGCCTGCATGACCTGCAAGATCAGCCAGGGTGTCACCACCGTGGTGGTCGGCAATTGTGGTGTCAGCCTGTCACCCGCGCGTTTCAGCAAGCGCCCACCGCCGCCGCTTGATCTGATTGGCGAAGATGGCTGGTGGCGCTTTGATAGTTTCGGCGATTACGCGCATGAGCTGAAAAAGCAGGGATCGGAAGTGAATACCTATGCGCTGGTTGGCCACCAAACCATGCGCGTGGAAGTGATGGATGGCGATGTCATGCGCGTTGCCAATGATGGCGAAATCGAACGTATGCGGCTGCGCGTGAAGCAATCTCTCGCCGAAGGTGCATCAGGTTTTTCAACGGGGCTTTATTATCCGCTGAACATGCACGCAACGACAGAAGAAGTGATTGCGGTGGCTGAACCGCTGCGCGCCTATGGCGGCATTTACGTAACGCATATGCGCGATGAGGCGGATCGCGTTTGCGCTTCCATCGAAGAAACACTGAAAATCGGTGATCGTGTTGGCTGCCCGGTCTGGATCAGCCACCACAAATGTTCCATGCCGGAAAATTATGGACGTTCCACGCAGACACTCGCGTTGATTGATGCCTATGCGCAAAGCCAGGAAGTCTGCTTTGACGTCTATCCCTATCCGGCCGGCTCCACCGTGCTGATGCCGGATCGGTTGCGCGATGATGTGAAGGTGATGATCACCTGGTCCATTCCGCATCCTGAAATGGCCGGCAAATATTTGTCTGACATTGCGCGCGGCTGGAACACGGATATCCGCATGGCGGCGGAACGCCTGCTGCCGGCGGGGCAAATCACCTTCCAGATGGATGAAGCGGATGTGCGCCGCATCATGGCGCATCCCATGTCGGTGATTGGTTCGGACGGCATTCCCCATGATGCCCATCCGCATCCACGGCTTTGGGGCACTTTCCCGCGCGTGCTTGGGCTTTATGCGCGCGAATTGCGCCTGTTCAGCCTGGAGACCGCTGTGCATAAAATGACCGGTCGCCCAGCGGCCGTATTTGGCATGGTGGATCGCGGCGTGATCCGCGAAGGGGCTTATGCTGACCTTGTGATGTTTGACCCCGATACGGTGATTGACCGCGCAACTTTCGAAAACCCGAAACAGGAAAGCGCGGGTATCGAGGAAGTCTGGGCCAATGGCGTTTCCACCTTTGTGGCCGGCAAGGGTGCCACTGGGGAAAAGCCGGGGCGGCTGGTCACGCGCGGGCGGGCCTGATGGGCGTGTCGCGGATCGTGATTGATCCGCCCTCAAGCGCCGCGTAAGTGGCGGCACCCGTTCGGGCGCTCGCCCGCTTGTGGCGGGCGTAGCCCTTTAGTTCCATCGCCAGCGCCAATCCGCCCAAGCGACCACCAAGCCGGCGAGTGACAGCACCAGCCCGGCAGCAAAAACCGCGGCATGGCTTTCATCTGTGGCGCGAAACAGCGCCGCCAAAGCAAAGCCTGCCACGGCCTGCGCAATCGCGAACCCCGCTGTCACGCGCACCCAAATCACGCCAGCCAGCGCGCCGGCCCTCTCTCGTGCTGCGGCCAACGCGACCGTTGTTATGCCAAGCGCGGCAAGGCCTGAAACCAGACCAAGCGGGACCAGCACCCAAAGCGCCAGGGGCAATGCCAGAGCCAAAGCGGTGCTCTGGATCAGCATCCAAAGAAAAATCGCAAAGCGTCCGCCCCAGAGTTCCACCGCCCGCCCGCCCAACAAGGCGCCGCTGACGCAACCAAGGCCAAACAACACCCACATGCCGGCGCCGAGTTCCACACCAAGCCCCCTGCCACGCGCGGCCAGGTCCGAAAGGTAAAGCATGGGCGGCACCAGCCCCGCACCGGAAAGCGCATACGCAATGGTGATGCCAAAGGCCGGTGGCGCGCGGCCTAGCGGTGCAGTCTCGGTGACCGGTGGGCGCGGCCAATAGGGGCGCATCACCAACCATAGCAGCGCCACCAGCGCGGCCAGCCCAAGCCAGGCCATGGCCACGCCGCCCCGCAGAAAAAGCGGCACCAATACAGCGCCAAGAATGATGCCCCCGCCCACGCCAAACAGCACCATGCCCCCAGCACGCCCCCGCCTTTCCGGCGGTGTCACCGCCTGCACGGAAGGCCCGGCGAGCGCCATCAGCATGCCCCCCGAAATCCCGGCCAGGCAGCGCCAAAAGCCAAGCCAGGCAAGCCCGCCATGCCAAGCGCAGGCGGCAAAGGCCAGCACCGCCATGGCCATACCCATATCAAGTGCGCGCGGCACGGTAACGCGCCGGGCCATAGCCCGCGCCCCGCCAACGCCAATCAAGTATCCCGTAAGGTTAAGTGCGCCGAGCAAACCCGCTTCCGCACCATCCACCCAGCCGGCAGCAACCATCGCCGGAAACAGCGGCACATAGGCAAAGCGCGCGAGCCCTATCCCCGTGCAGGTCGCCGCAGCGCCGGAAAGCGCGGTTCGCACGCCCGCGAAATCTTCGCCCCCGCCAATTCCCCGCCCTTTACTGGTCTCAACCATGGGCCCCCTCAGCCAGCAAACACTGCCTCTCTGGCACGGTTCAGGCCATTGCCCAACCGCCCCATTCAACTCCGCCGAGCTTCCTTGAGTGCCCGGCGCAGCTTGGCAACACCGCTGCGGCTCTGGCCTTCGGCGCAAAGCCTTCTGCCTTGCTCAGCCAAGGAACGGGAATTATCAGGCGCTTCAGGGCCAAGCGCGGCAAAACGGCGCTGCAGTTCAAAGCAGTATTCGGGTGAATCGGAAGTCAGGCGCGGCACCGCCTGTTCCGCGAAGGCAGCGGGCGCCAGTAGCAATAGAAGGGCAAAAACCCAAGGCATGAGCCCCGCATAGCCCCTGCTTCCCTACCTGCCTGTTTCAATTGCATGAAGCCCAGGTCATGCGCGGGAACTGAGCGTGAGGCAGGCCACCAGCCCAGGTCTTGCAGCCCCCGCCTGCCCATCTTCCAGGCGCAGTTCGCCCCCATGCAGCGCGGCCACTGCCTTCACGAGCGAAAGACCCAAGCCGGAACCCGGTAGCGCACGTGAAGGATCAGCGCGGAAAAACCGCTCCCCCGCCCTGGCGCGATCCGCCGGCGCAAGGCCAAGCCCTTGGTCACGAACAATGATTTCGCAGATGCCGCGTGCCGGGGCGCTGGCGGTCAGTCTGATGGTACCGCCTTCGGGCGTGAATTTCACGGCATTATCAAGCAGATTGGCGATGGCTTGCAGCACCATGTCACGGTCGCCTTGCATTTCAAGCCGATCCGGCCAGGATGTTTGCATATTCTGCCCGCGTTCTTCGGCCAAGGCACCATAGACTTCCGCCGCATCAGCCAATACCGCCGCCAAATCAAAGGGCGCAAAAGCGGCCCGCCTGGCCCCGGCCTCAGCTTCCGCAATACGCAGCAAGGCTTGAAACACACGCGTAATGCCATCCAGATCCGCCACGGTGGTTTCCATGGCCGCCCGCAAGGCTTCCTCATCCGTTGCATTCAATAGGGCGTTTTCCAGGCGCATGCGCGCCCGCGCAATCGGGGTACGCAGATCATGCGCGATGGAATCCGAAACCCCTTTAATTCCTACAAGCAACTGATCAATCCGATCCAGCATGGCATTCATGCTGGCGCCCAATTGATCGAATTCATCGCGTTGCGTTGAAATCGGCACGCGGCGCGAAAGATCACCAGCGGCAATGGCACCCGCCGTCGCCGAGGCCGCGCGCAATCTTTCACCCAAGGCGCGCCTGAGCGCGGCCGCGCCAGCCAGCGCAAAGGCCACCGCCACCGCCAAGGACCCAAGCAATGCCTCAGAAATCAGAATACGGAGTTTCTCGCGTTCCGCCGTATCGCGCCCCACCAGCAAGCGGTGGTCGGCATCCAAGGCCAGATGATGCAAGCGGGCGGGCACCACCACCCCATCACGTTGCACAATATCGGCAGACCAGGAACCGGGCGTTCCAGCCGCTTGGGGCCAGCGTTCCAGATTGCCGCCAATCCGCCGCCCCGCGGCATCGGCCAGCAGATAAATGGCGTGGTCATCAACATCCACCGCCAATCTTTCGCCAATGGCCTCCAATACCGCCGCTGCCCCGCCGCCGCGCCAGCGTTCCTGCAGGCCGCGCGCATCCGCGCGTATCGCGTCATCCGTCTGGCGGGAAAGCGTCCCCGCGGTTCCCCACCAAAGCATGAGCGCCACGCAAATGGTCGCGACAAGAAACAACACCGCGAAAAGTGCTGCGAAACGAAATCCTGCACTTTTGAGGTAGGCGCCAAGGTCGCGCCAGCCGCCATTATCTTCAGGCGGCATCGCCATGTGGGCTCAGGCTTCGGCGCGGATCATATAGCCCGCATTGCGCACGGTGTGGATCAACTGGACATCAAAGCCCCTATCCACCTTTTGCCGAAGGCGGGAAACATGGACATCAATCACATTGGTCTGCGGATCGAAGTGATAATCCCACACTTTCTCTAGCAGCATGGTGCGTGTCACCACCTGGCCCATATGGCGCATCAGATGTTCCAAAAGGCGGAATTCGCGTGGCTGCACTTCTATCTTGCGCCCGCCGCGCGTGACGGTGCGTGACAAGAGATCAAGTTCCAGATCAGCGACCGCAAGCTTGGTCGCCGGCGCATCCATGGCCGGCCGGCGCGCCAGGGCTTCGATCCGCGCCAATAACTCAGCAAAGGCGAAGGGCTTGACCAGATAATCATCCCCGCCAGCCTTCAAGCCCTTCACGCGTTCATCCACCGCGCCAAGCGCGGTCAGGAACAAAACCGGGGTCTTGTTGCCCTGGCTGCGGAGCGTTTCCACAATGCGCAAGCCATCCACACCGCCCGGCAACATGCGGTCAAGGATCAACAAATCAAAGGGTTCTGACGCCGCCATGAAAAGCCCATCGCGGCCATTGGCAACATGCTCAATGATATGCCCGGCCTCTTGCAGGCCTTTCTTCACAAAGCGCGCAACTTCGGCATCATCCTCAACAAGCAGGATTTGCATGGCAGGCCAGCTCCAGAAACAGATCAGACTCCTCGGTAAGCGCAAGCTACGCCCCTTCGTCACATTATTCAAAATTCCGTTCTAGCCTGGGCTGGGCCGGCGCCCCACCTGGACGGTGATTTCCAGAAGGCGCCCTTCACGCATCAAGGAAAGCCGCGCATTCTGCCCGGGTGGAATGGCGGAAATACCGCGCACCAATTCGCGATTATTGCTGATGCGCGCCCCATCCAGGCCCGTGATCACATCCCCCTGGCGTAGCCCAGACCGGGCGGCGGGGCTGCCGCGTTCCACGCCCAACACCTGCGCACCCACCCGAGGTGGCCGCCCGGGCGCGTTTTCCAAATCGCCCACCGAAACGCCAAGCCAGCCGCGTTCAACCCGCCCACCGCGTAGCAATTGTTCAATTACCGGGCGGGCCAGATCCGAAGGCACGGCAAAGCCGATGCCTGCCGATGCGCCACTTGGGGAAAAGATCAGGGTGGTGATGCCAATGACTTCGCCTGCCAGGTTGAACAGCGGCCCGCCAGAATTGCCCGGATTGATCGGCGCATCGGTCTGGATGAAATCATCAAACGGCCCAAGCCGAATATCGCGCCCAATGGCGGAGATGATGCCCGAACTGACCGACCCGCCAAGCCCGAAGGGATTACCCGCCGCCATCACCCATTGCCCAACGCGCATCTGGCGCGAATGGCCAAGCGAAACGGCAGCCAATGGCGCGCGCGGTTCAATTTTCAGCAAGGCGATATCGGTCAATTCATCAATCCCGATAATGTTCGCCGGATATTCGGACCCATCCTGCAAGCCAACCACAACAGTCACGGCATCACCGATCACATGTGCGTTGGTGACGATAATGCCCGAAGGTTCAATGATGAAGCCGGACCCCGCCCCCTGGATAACCGGGCGTCCGCTGCGCCGCGCCTGTTCACGCTGCGGGCGGTCCCGCTGTTGACCGCGCAATTCGGGCGCCGTGGCATCGCGCGCCGTGACCTGGATGCTGACCACGGCAGGCAAAACGCTTTGCGCAAGATCAGCAAAATCCGGCAATCCGCGCTGCGCGATGGCGGGGCCGCAAGCGGCCAAGGCAACCGGCAGGAGAAGCGCGACTCGACGCGAAAGCTGGGGCAAATGAATTGGCATGATGCTGCATAAATGCGCTGCTTCGATGCGCGCTTCAACCATGCTGTGCAGCGGGGTCTTCCGGCCAAGCGTGTTTCGGATAGCGCCCGCGCATTTCTTTGCGCACTTCCGTCCAACTCCCCGCCCAAAATGCCGCCAGATCGCCGGTAATGGCTATGGGCCGCCCAGCCGGGGAAAGCAGCGCCACTTGCAGCGGCACCCGCCCCGAAGCGAGCAAAGGCAGCGTCGCCAAGCCAAATAAATGCTGTGCGCGGGCTTCAAGCGTTGGCACTTCCCGCGCGTAATCAATCGCGGCACTTCGCCCAGCAGGCAGCGCCAGCCTTGCGGGCAATGCCTGATCCAAAGCGCGCCGAGCCTCCCAAGGCAGCAGGCCCAGCAGTAGCTGGGACAGATCAAGCCCGCCCAATTCCTGCAAGCGCGTGAGGCCCACCAAATGCGCCGCGAGCCATGCCTCCACGCTTGAAATCAAAACTTCGTTGGCGAGGTCAGGCCAAGCGGGGCCTTCCACCTGCCGCATCCAGCCAATGCGGGCGCGGGTCTGCCGCGCCGCTTCAGTCCAGGGCAAATCACGCAAGCCGCGTTCGGCAATTGCTTCTGCCAGGACGGAGGCGATGGCGGCGGGATCCGCCTGCGGCAGGGGCGCTTCTTCCAGCACCAGCCGGCCAAAAAGTAAGCGTCGCCTTGCAAGCACCGCGCCGCTGCGTGCATCAAAAGCGGCGCCTTCCTCCCGGCGCAGCCTTTCGGGAAAACGTGCTTCCAAGACGGCACGATCAAGTGGTGCCGCCATGCGGATGCGCGCCTCGGTCCCCGCGATCTCCAGGTCGGCCACGGCCAGCAAAGGCGCCTTGGCCAAGGGATCAACGCCGATGATGCGCGCCCCCTGGCCTGAGGCCAAACGAAACGCGCCATCCATGGCACCGCGTCGCGCGGCGATCCGGTCCGGGAAGCCCGCCGCAAGCAATGCGCCGGCATCGCCTTCCGCCGCCACGCCATTGCCAATGCCAAGCCGGCGCCGATGCAGGCTGGCGGCGCGGCGAATGCGCTGGACCGCGCCGCGATCCGCTGCCGCGTGATCACCGCCCGCCAGCAGATCAAGCCTAAGCCCGATATCCGCCGGCGCTTCCCGCCCGCGCAACGGGTCGCGTTCTTCGAGCAATGCGGCGAGTTCAGCGGCGAGCGCCTTCTCAGCGCTGCCAGCCGCCGCCAGCATCATGCGGGCAAGCCTGGGATGCGTGCCCATCCGCGCCATGCGCCGGCCCATCTCAGTGATGCGGCCCGCGTCATCCAGCGCATCCAGATCGCGCAGCAGGCCACGCGCGGCGGCCATTGTCCCGGCGGGCGGTGCGTCCAGAAAGGCGAGCGCGGCTGGCTCCGCCCCCCAGGCAGCGCAATCAAGCGCAAGGCCAGAAAGCTCCGCTTCCAGAATTTCGGGCCGATCGGCCTGCGGCAGGCCGCGATGCAAGGCTTCCGTCCAAAGCCTTATCGCCACCCCCGGCGCGGTGCGCCCCGCCCGGCCTGCGCGTTGTTCCGCTGCGGCCTTACCGATGCGAAGCGTGACCAGGCGCGAAAGTCCGCTTGCAGCATCCAACCTTGGCGCACGACGATAGCCACCATCCACGACAATGCGCACACCAGGCACCGTCAGCGATGTCTCAGCGATCGAGGTCGCGAGCACTACCTTGCGCTGACCATCAGGCGCAGGGTTCAGCGCGCGGTCCTGTTCGGCTGGCGGCAATTCGCCGTGCAAGGGCAGCACCAAAGCATCCAAGCCGCCGAGCCTTTCGGCGGTGCGGCGGATTTCGTCCCAGCCCGGCAGGAAGGCCAGCACATCGCCGGGATGCGTGATCAATGCCTCACGGATTGCACTTGCCATGGCTTCGGGCAGATCGCGCGGGTCGCGCAAATCCCGCGCGCGATGGCGAAGCTCCACCGGAAAGGCGCGGCCCAGGCTTTCAATCACGGGCGCGGGCGTGCCACCTTCCGCCATCAGCCCAGAAAAGCTCGCGCCATCCAAAGTGGCGGACATGGCAAGCAAGCGAAGTTCAGGGCGAAGCGCGCGCTGCAGATCAAGCGCCAGTGCCAGCGCCAAATCAGTGTCCAGATTGCGTTCATGCGCCTCGTCGAAGAAAATCGCGGCGACACCTTCCAAGCCGGGATCGGTTTGCAGGCGGCGCACCAGCAAACCTTCGGTCACCACCTCAACCCGCGTGCGGTCGGAAAACTGCCGATCAAGGCGCGTGGAAAGCCCAATGGTGCCGCCGGGCTGATCTTCTCCAAGCAGGGAGGCCATGCGGCGCGCGGCAGCGCGGGCGGCAACGCGGCGCGGTTCCAAAACCAAGATGCGCCCCTGCGTGGCCCAGGCTTCTTCCATGAGCGCAAGCGGCACGATGGTGGTCTTGCCCGCGCCAGGGGGCGCGATCAGCACGGCGTTGGAAGCAGCGCTAAGCGCAGCGCGCAGCGCCGGCAGCGCTTCAGTAACGGGTAGTTCGGGGAGCATGGGTGGAAGGTTTATCCGCTATCTCACCCCATGTGACCTGCCGCAACGCCGCAATCAAGCGGCGGTGGTGAGAGCCTTCAGCGCGGCCCGGGTCCAGGGCGCGGGGGCATCGGGCCAGGTCCCGGCCCGGGTTGGAAATTCGGCGGGTTCACCCAAACCCCTCCAACCGGTGGCGCGTAGCCTGGCTGCTGCACGATGTTTGGATCGGGCGGGCAATTCGGGCGATTGATACCGCAATCCCAGGCAAAGCGATCCGGTCGCCCAGTCAGGCTGCCGCCAGGAATGAAGCGACACGCGCATTGTTTGCCGGCCATGCAGGCCAATTGCCCTTCGCGGGCTTCGGTGCATTGCGGCGGTTCCTGCGCGGCGAGGGGCCAGGAAAGCAACAGGAAGCCGGCGAGAAGGAATTTGCGCATGGTGCAGCCTCACCGCTAAAGATTAATGAATCACTAACATCCTGAGCCTATTCCCATTTGCGGACTTGCACCAAGCCCCCTTCGCGCCCCTTTATGGGTCATGCGCTTGATTGCCGCCCTTGCCGCTTTGCTGATCCTGCCCTGGCTGCCGGCGCGGGCGTTGGAAAGCGCCGTGCAGGAATCGCCGCGCGCGCGGGTAAGCTTGGTCGCGGATCATCTGGCCATTGCGCCGGGGCAGGCGTTTCAGCTTGGGCTGCGCATCCGGCTGGCACCGCGCTGGCATAGCTATTGGCGCCATGCTGGGGATGCCGGCGCGCCCACGGAAATAACCCTGACCCTCCCGGATGGCAGCTTGGCCGGCCCGATTTCCTGGCCCACCCCGCAAGCTATCCCCTTCGGCCCGCTGATGAGCTTTGGCTATTACGGCGAAATCGTGCTGCCAATGCAGATCACCCCGCCCGCCAGCCTGCGCGCCGGTGAGGTCTTCAGCATCGCGGCGGAGGCGACATGGCTTGTCTGCGATGATGTCTGCATTCCGGAAGAGGGCAGCTTCCGGCTTGATCTGCCAGTTGCGGCTGAAGCCCAGGCGAACCCAGATCTGGCGCCGCTTTTTGCCACCGCTGCCGCTGCCCTGCCGAGGCCCTCACCCTGGCAGGCCAGTGCGACCATCCAGGGCGATGCGCTGCGGTTGCGGCTGACCGGCCCTGGCCTGGGGCGGGAAAGCCTGAAGGAAGCGATTTTCATCCCAGGGGCGGGCGGCATTTTGGATCACCCCGCGCCGCAGGAACTGACCCATGGCGCGGATTGGCTGGAACTGACCCTGAAGCGCGCCGAACGGCCAGAGAACCCCACCACGCTTGAAGGCGTGCTGCTATTGACCGACCAGGGCGGGCGGCGGCTTGGCTATGAGATCACGGCGCCCCTATTGCCGGGGGCGGCCTTCCTGCCGCTGTGGCAGGCGCTGATTTTTGCACTGATCGGCGGCGTGATCCTGAACCTGATGCCCTGCGTCTTTCCGGTGCTCGCCATGAAGGCCATGGCGCTCGCGCGGTTAGGCGGTGCGGCGCGTGGCGCGGTGCGGCTGGAAGCAGCAGCCTATACCGCCGGCGCAGTGGTGAGCTTTGCCGCGCTTGCCGGGCTTTTGCTGCTATTGCGGGGCGCGGGGATGGCGCTTGGCTGGGGGTTCCAATTCACCTCCCCGGTTTTTGTGCTGGCGATTGCGTGGCTGATGCTGGCGGTGGGGCTGAACTTGTCTGGCGTTTTCGCGCTGGGCGGGCCGATTGGCGCGGGCGGGCATATTGCGGCACGCGGCGGCTTCCTGGGCAGTTTCGCGACCGGCGCTTTGGCCGTGCTGGTAGCAAGCCCTTGCACAGCGCCCTTCATGGCGGCGGCGATTGGCGCGGCTTTGGTCATGCCGGCGCCGGCGACCCTTGCGGTTTTCGCGGCGCTCGGCCTTGGGCTTGCGGCGCCGACGCTGATCCTGGCGCTGGCCCCCGGCCTCACGCGGCTGCTGCCCAGGCCCGGCCCCTGGATGGAAAGACTACGGCGCATCATGGCCTGGCCCATGTATGGCGCGGCGCTTTGGCTGGTTTGGGTGCTTTGGGCGCAAAGCGGTTGGCCGGGTGTTGGGCTGGCTTTGGCGGGCGGGCTTGGCCTAGGGCTTGGTGCCTGGGTGCTTGGCAGGGCGCAGCGCGCAGGCCGGCGTGGGGCGCAGCTTGGCGCTGCCTTGGCCGCGCTCAGCCTGCTGCTGGCGCTGCCCTTTGGCCTGATCGCCGCGCCGCCCGCCCCTGCCGCCACTGAAACCGCCGAAAGCTGGAACCCCGCGCGGGTCGAGGCGTTGCGCGCTGAGGGCAAGGGCGTTTTCCTGAATGTCACCGCTGCCTGGTGCATCACCTGCCAGGTGAATGAACGCATCGCGCTGCGGCGCGAGGCAGTGCAGGCGGCCATGGCGGCACGCGGCATTGTCTATTTGAAGGCGGATTGGACTCGCGGCGATCCCGCCATCACGGCGCTGCTCCGCAGCCATGGGCGGGAAGGCGTGCCGCTTTACTTGTTCTGGCCACCGGGCGGGGGCGAGGCGGTGATCCTGCCAGAAGTGCTGACAGAAGCCACAGTGCTGCGCCAAATCGGCGCGCCTTGAGTTTACATGCTTGACGCGACCCCGGGACGGCGCGTTATCTCATGCTTATCGGCATAAAGACCGAACGTGCAGCGCTTGCGCTGACGCGACCCGAGGTGGGCTTGGTTTCGCACAACCCGTTTCCGCGTGAAGCCAGGATTTAGGCTTTGCGCATCAAAGGTGCTCGCCATGACGATTGCCGAAGCCGCCAATGACCGTAAAGCCGTGCCGGATTTCCTCCGGCTTGTCGGGGTTGATCTTTGGGCTGCGCGGCTGGCTGATCTTGGCCGACGCGCGCAATCCGGCGCTTTCCTTGGCCGCGCCACGCAACATCGCCATGCTTTGGAATTTGCGCTCGCGCGCGCGGCGCGCGGCGCGGCGCAGGGCAGCGCGGAACGCCGCGCGCTTGGCTTTGCGGCAGAAGCGGTGCGGTTGGCGAAAGGTCTGCCCGAAGCGCGGCGCGAAAGGCTGCGTGCCGCCATCACCAACGGGCTTTCCGGCGAAGCCACGCTGATCCCGCTGTTCCATCTGCTTCGCTCAGCGGCGCTTTATCGCGCCCAGGGTTTTGAGGTGCGCTTCACGGGTTTGGCGGAAGACAGCGCGCATGATCTGACCATCAGCCGTGGTGGTGCAGTTGCGGAAGTGGTGTGCGAGACTATTTCAGCCGAGGAAGGCCGGCCCGTGCAGCGCGGCCATTGGTATGCGCTGATGGATAGCGTCAATCCGGAATTGCAAACCTGGCTTGCCGCGCATCCTGGCCGCTATGTGCTGCGCATGACCTTGCCTGATGGGCTTTCAGGCCCAGACAAGGCGGCAGAATTGCAACGGCGCATCATGGCCATGCTCGCCGCCGAAAAACGCCAGGATAGCAGCGCCGATGCGGTGCTGAAGCTTGACCCGCTGGTGTTGGCCGGCGCGCAGGCGGATCCCTTACCGGGCAGGCTGCGTCAGCAATTCGGGCCAGAGGCGCATTTGGCCGTCACCGGCGATCCCGCCGGCGGATCAGTCTTTGTGCTGGCGGCGCGTGCGGGTCAGGAAAACAGCATCTCCGATGCGGTGGCGACCCGCATGGCCGGGGCCGCCGCCACGCGGCTTTCCGGTGCCAAGCCCGGCATTGTCTCGGTCTTCATCGAAGATATGGACCGCGCCGAATGGCGAAGCCTGCGTGATGAATTGGCGCTGGAAGGTGCCGTGCGGCGCTTTCTGGCCGGCCACGGGGCGCGGCGCGTAGTGGCAGCTGCCTGTTCTTCACGCGCCGAGCTTTTCGGCCTGGCGCCACCGGACGCCGTGGCGGGTGGGGAGCTGCGCTTTCGCAACCCATCCCACCCTTCAGCGAAATCAGCCGCGCTTGCCCCGGCGATCCTTTCGACGAGCGCCTGATCGGCGGAGGCGAAGCCAGCGCCGTGAATCAGTCGCTCCAACCAAGCGCCTGATCGGCGAAGGCGGAGCCCTAATGAGGTGGAAGGCGCCAACTCACCGCATTTTGGTGCCAGAATGCGGGCGATGTCGGCGCGGGCTGTGAAGGCCCATGCGCCCGGGCAGAAGAACGGCGCGGCGGATGCGGCAGTAATCGCTGATGCGACTGGTCCTATCAATCTATCTGCGCCCCGGAAGCGCGCACTACGGGCGCCCAAATCTCAACTTCCCGGCGCATGAAAGCATCGTATTCCGCGGGGCCGAGCGGCCAGGGTTCTGCGCCGTAATCGCGCACGCGCTGGGCGATGGCGGGATCATTCAGTGCGGCCACCACTTCCGCCCCCAGCCTTTCGCGAATGGCCGCCGGCACGCCAGCGGGCGCGACGATCCCATACCAGGAAGCGACATCGAAATTCGGCACGCCCTGTTCTTCCAAGCTTGGCACTTCCGGCATGGTGCTGGAACGCTTCGCCGTGGAAACCCCAAGCGCCTTCAACAACCCACCCAAAACCTGCTGGCGCGATGCCGGTGCGTTATCAATCGCGAATAGCGTTTCGCCATTCATCACCGCCGCCATGGAAGGCGCGGTGCCGCGATAGGGTACATGCGTTACCTCAAACCCCATGCGCATGCCAAACAGCAATCCGGAAAGATGCGAAGACGTGCCTGACCCGGCCGAGGAAAAATTCGCCCGCGCCGGATTGGCCTTACAGAAAGCCACCAATTCCGCGACGGATTTGATTGGGCTATCGCCCTTGATGATCAGCACATTCGGCATGGCGGCAATGCGCGCCACCCCCGGCAAATCCTTGAGCGGATCAAAGGAAAGCCGCCGATATAGCGTCGGCCCAATTCCGTGGGACGCGATGTGATTGACGTAATAGGTATAGCCATCCGGCGCCGCGCGTGCGGTGACTTCCGCCCCCACCATGCCGCCCGCCCCTGGGCGCGGGTCTATGATCATGGGTTGGCCGAGCCTTTCGCGCAGACGGTTTTCCATCATGCGGAGAAAAATATCGGAAACGCCGCCCGCGGCGCCGCCAATCACGAAGCGCAAGGGTTTATCCGGCCAGGTGCCCTGCGCCTTCACTGCCGGTGTCGCCAAAAGCACCGCCCCAGCCGCAATCATGCTTCTGCGCGTGATCATGATTTATCCCCCCTTGTTACGCTTGGTTTGACCCAAGCCTAACATGAAAGCCCCGGCTGGGAAGGGAAATCACGCCGCCGGCAGCAGCACCATGAAGCGCGCACCGGTTATGGCGCCGCTGACATCCCGGATATTCTCCGCCGATATGCGCCCGCGCAGGCCCTCTACAATTTGTCGGCTGATGGAAAGCCCAAGGCCGGAATGCTGGCCGAAGCGTTCCCCGCTCGGGCGTTCGGAATAGAAACGCTCAAAAATGCTTTCAAGCTTCTGTTCGGGAATGCCTGGGCCTTGGTCTTCCACGACAACCTCTATCATCGCGCCGGCGTGGCGCGCGCTGACCTGCACCGTGCCATGCGACGGGCTGAAGGAAAGCGCATTGCCGAGCAGGTTGCGGAAAACCTGCACAACGCGCCCTTCCACACCGCGCACCACAAGCGGCCCTTCTTCGGCTTCCAGCAGCACCACCGGGTCATCATCATCGCGCGTCGCGGCGTGCAGATCGGAAAGCGCGGACAGGATTGGCGCAATATCCACAGGCGTTGAGATGGTGCGCGACAGTTCCGCATCCACGCGCGATGAATCGCTGATATCGCCAATCAGCCGATCCATACGCACTGCATCATCGCCAATGATGGCCAGCAAGCGGTTGCGGCTGGCCGGGTCTTCCACGCGGCGCAGGGTTTCAATGGCGCTCCGCACACTCGTCAACGGATTGCGCAATTCATGCGCCACATCGGCGGCGAAGCGTTCATTGGCGTCAATCCGCGCCCAAAGCGCTCGGGCTGAGTTCTGCAAATCCCTCGCCAATACACCGATTTCATCATTGCGCTTCAGCAGCGCATCCGGCACGGATTGTGCGCGGCCTTCACCTTCGCGGATGCGTTGCGTGGCGCGCGCCAGGTCAAGCATTGGCGTGGCGATGGTGCGAGACAAATAAAGGGAAAGTGCCACCGTCAGGATCAGCGCGGTCGCGAAAAGCAGCAACACGGAAGCGCGGATTTCAAAGAGCCGCCGATCCACTTCGCGCGCTTCACGCGTCAGCAGCACAATGCCGACACTTTGCGTCCCGCGCCGCGCGGGTTCCGCGACACTCACCAGCAAGCGGCCATCGGCGCTGCGGCGGATATAGGGGGTGACGCCGCCTTCAAGCGCCATGCGCAATTCTTCGCGCCGATCAGGGCCAAGATCGGGCTGCCAATCGAAATCCGGCGCATCGGGCGCGCTATCCACCACCATGCCCGGGCCGCCGCGCCCGCGCAGCAGGGCCGGGAAAAGGCCGACCATTCTTTCGTAAATGCCGGCCACGGTGGAGGTCAGCGCGCCGCGCGGTTCCGGCGGCGGGAGGGGTTCGGCAATCACCGCGCCACCAACACCATCGCGGATGCGGCTATCGGCGACCAGCAGGCCGGCAGTGTCCAAAAGCCGAGCCTGGGTATTGGGCGAAGGGTCCACCAAGCGCCGCAGCAAGGGCCGCGCCGCTTCCAATTGCAGCACATAGCGTTCGCCTTCAGGCCGCACCGCGGCTTCGGCGATGGCGCCGGCATAGATGCGCGCCTGGGTGCGCATGGCCTCAACCTCCGCACCTAAAAGCGCGTTCTGATATTGGTCGAGGTACAGCAGGGAAGCTGCGAGCAACGCCGGCGGCAGCGCATTCAGCAGCAGAATACGCCGGAGCAGCGGGGAGAAGCCGCGCTTTGCCTGTTCCGGCTGAGCCTCAGCTTCCGAAAGGCGATCGAGCGGCGGGGAGGTATCGGGCACGACGTTTCCTTAACGCGGAATGCGCGCCAGGGAAATCGCGCTGTGCGGTTCAGCCCCGGCGAATGGGTGGCACGCTGCCCCCGCCCTGAGGTGGCGGTGGCGGCGGTGCGCCCCAACCCCCGGAAGGCGGCGGTGGAGGACCTTGCGGCTGCCATCCCCCCGGCGCTTGCGGCGGATAGGGCGGCTGATAGCCGCCGCCGTAGCCCCCCGGGGGTAGGTCTGGCGCCAACGGGTCAGGGCCGAAGCGGTTATAGCCAGGCGTGCCGCGCAGAAAGCCCGCAACGATGAAGGCCCAGAGCCAGCCGATCAGCGGGATGAAATTCACCAGCACCCACCAGCCGGATTTGTCTCGGTCATGCCAACGCTTGGCCTGCCCGGCGAGGCCGATCCAAAGCCCGACCAGGCCCGCGATGATGGAAAACGCCCCCATGTTCACATCACCCATGCTGGATTTATCGGGCAGGGCATTTCGCGGGGTGCCGAATTGTCCGTCCAGCACGCCGGCGGCGAAATTGATGCCAATCGGGATCAGAAAATAGAAAATCCACCAGGTCTTGCGGCTGATGCGGCCATTGAAGCTGAACCATTGAGCCAAGGTCATGCGCTTTTTCCTCAATCCTTGAGGTGAAGCTACTGAGGCGAAGGCGGGAGTGCAATATTCGTGGCGGGCGGCGCCAGCGGATCGGGGCCGAAGCGGTTGGGGCCGGGTGTGCCGCGCAGAAAACCGCCATTTACGAAGAAGATGACCCAAAGGAATTGAAGCGAGAGGCCAAGAAGGACAATGCTAACAGCGAAGGCCTTATTCAGATTGGGATCGTCGGCCCCCAAAAAAAAGAATAGACTGAGCATTGGGAAGGCAAACTGAGCAATCAGATAAAAAAATGCGGCGTTAGTGAGGAAGAAGTCGCCAAACACGGAAAGCAGTGAGATACCAACGAAAGTCGGGATCAGGGTAAGAAAAGACCACCGAGCATTTATGTCTTGATCATGCCAGCGCTTCACCTGCCCAGCAAGGCTAAGCCACAGCGCAAAGAGAATGCCCAAGCCGGACACTACCGAGAACTCGCTGAAGCCTTTACCTAAAGTCTGGGGTAGAAAAATTTTTGGCAAGGCTCGCCCTTCCAATATGCCGATAAGAAGAATGGTGCAATTGGGAATCAAAAAATAGAAAATAAACCACGCTCGACGGCTGATGCGCCCCTTGAGACTGAACCAAGTTCTAAAACTCATCTGGCTCTCCCCACGAAACCAAGAGAGTCTAAGCCGAAAAACGCGCCATGGGAAACCGCCTCACCCCCCCAACAACAACCCCGGCAAAGCCGCCATATCCGCGAACGGCTCCGCCCCATGCGCCGCCAAAACCCCAGCCGGGCTTTCATGGCAGAAGCCCATCACGCGGCAGCCAGCCGCACGCCCCGCGCGCACGCCGGGCACGCTATCTTCAATCACCACACAATCCTGCGGCGCCGCGCCACAGGCGGCGGCGGCGGCCAGGTACATATCCGGCCAGGGCTTGGG
>CAMCZJ010000018.1 GCA_945886995.1 Asaia bogorensis | reverse complement strand
CGCGTGCCTTCGCGCGATTCATGCCCGCGCGCGACCATTTGCATCATGGAAGCAATGGCAGCGGCAGCGAAAACACCATTCGCAACACCAAGCGCGAAGAAGCTGGTCTTGAGCGGCCAGGCCGCGCCGAATTGTCCCGCGACGGAAAGGGCTAGCATCATCACTGCCGTGGCAAGACACCCCGCGATGGTCCAGAAGCGGAGCGTACCCGCCCAACGCCCACCACGCACACTGCCAATCAGCGCAATGGCAATCATGCCAACCAGAACGCCCGCATGTTGCAGCGATGAAATACGCGTGGTTTCGCCCAAGGTCCGGCTGAAAACCGCGCCGGCGAAAGGCTCCAGGATCAAATCCTGCGCGCTATAGGCAAGCATGGAAACAAAGATGAAAATGGTGAAGCGCCGCGCTTCCGGTTCTGCCCAAACCTCTCGGAGTGCCCGGCGGAAGGGCGGCTTCGCGGCATCGCTTGCTTCCGGGCGTGCGGCGCGCGGGCCTTCCATGCCCCAAACCGCGAGAAGCGCCAGCGTGAAGGCAATGGCGGAAACGCCGGCCGCAACAGCAACAAGGCGCATGGGCGAATAGGGATCAAGCAGCCGCCCGGCAATGGCGGTGGTGATCACAAAGCCCGCGATCATCATGATCCAAACCAGTGATGCGGCCGCCGCGCGTCGCGCGGGCGCGGTGCGCGAAGCGAGCAGCACAAGCAGCGATGTGCCAGCCGCGCCAACACCAGCGCCAATCAGCAAAAATGCCAATACGGCAAGCGCAATGCCAGCCCAAAGCGCTTCGGCCATCAGTGCGGTGCCTGCCGCCGCCAAAACACCACCCAGGGCCAGCACCGCCATGCCGCCAATGATCCAAGGTGTGCGTCGCCCGCCCATATCGGACCCATAGCCCATGCGTGGACGCAGCATTTGCAGCGCGTAATGCAGCCCAACCAGCAGCCCCGGCAGAGTCGCGGGCAAGGCAAGTTCCACCACCATCACGCGATTGAGCGCGGAGGTTGTCAGCACCACAATCGCGCCAAGAGCCGTTTGCACCAAACCCAAACGGATAATGCCAAGCCAGCCAAGCGGTGTGGGGTTCATGCTGAGCCTCCGGTCAAAGCGGCGAGCGCAAAGGCGCTGATCAGCATGCCAATCACGTAAAGCAGAACGCCCGTCCCATTATACCAAGGGGCGAGCGCGCGCGGATCGCTCAACATGCGCCGCATCAGGCCAAGCTGGATCAACAGAGAAAGCGCGACCGCTGCGGCATGCCAGGGCGCATCCCAGGCAGCGAGGAGTGCCACCACCAAAACCTGCGGCACCGCCATGAAAATGCAGGCGACCAAGCCGGCACGTTCTGCACCCAATTGCACGGGCAGAGACAAAATGCCCATGCGGCGATCACCTTCAATTGCCTTGAAGTCATTCAGCGTCATGATGCCATGCGCGCCAAGGCCATAGAGCAGCGCCACCAGCAGCACGCGCCAATCCGGTGCACCGCCAGACATGATCGCTGCCGCTGTGATCCAGGGCAGGGTTTCATAGGCCAAACCACAGGCCAGATTGCCCCACCAGCCATTTGCCTTCAGCCGAAACGGCGGCGCGCTATAGGCCCAGGCGAGGGCGATGGCGATGATGGTCGCACCAAATCCCCACGCACCAAGCGGCAGCGCCGCCAATAGAGAAAGTGCTGTCCAGAACAGCGCAATATACAAACCCCAGCGCCCGGGAATGCGCCCCGATGGAATCGGGCGATGCGGTTCATTGATCGCATCCACATGGCGGTCATACCAATCATTTGCCGCCTGACTCATCGCGCAAACCAAAGGCCCGGCCAGCACCACGCCAAGCAATACCAAAGGCCAATGCTCGGCAAATCCACCATGGGCCGAAGCAACGCCACAACCAAAGGCCCACATGGGTGGGAACCAGGTGATAGGCTTCAATAACTCCAGAACCGCAGCTGGCCTCAACCGCGGGGCAGGGGCGGGCGCCGCTGATGCAACGGGGGCCGCCATCGCGCTGTCTTACCCTTGCTCGGCGCTATCGGCGCCGAGATCACCAAGCCCGTAGCGATGCAGTTTCACATAAAGGCTTTGCCGACTAAGCCCGAGCATTTCCGCCGCCGAAGCGCGATTATCGCCCGAAAGCTGCAAGGCCGCTTCGATGCATAGGCGTTCAATCGCATCCGTCGCATCGCGCACAAGGTCCTTGAGCGGCACGCGCCCGATCAATTCCGTGAGCTGTTCAACAGAACGCGTGGCATGCGCGCCAGTCTGGCGCGGTTCAGCGACGCGCGCGCCGATATCACGAATCGAAAAGCCGAAAACCTCTTGCCCGCCATGCGTCACGGTAACGGCGGAGACTTCCACCTCAACCCGCGCACCCATCGCGCCGCGCAGCGTGGTGTTGTAAAGCCGGACCGTGCCACGATTGCGAAGGTTGGAGAGCAGGACTTCAATTTCGATGCCCTGGCCGCCCAGCCAACGTTCCAGCGATTCGCCGCGTACCTGTTCTTCCGAACCAAGCTCAGCCAGGTCCAGAAAGGCGCCATTGGCGGAAATCACCAGGCCATTTTGATCCGTGATCACAAAGGCATCGGGCAGGTTTTCCGCCACCTTCAGCATCTGCGCCTTGGCGGTGGAAAGCCCAGCCGGTTGATCACCAGCCGGCAAGGAAAGCCGCACCAGAAGCACCGAAGCGCCATCCTGCCGGAAGCTGGTGGCAGCGATGGTTACCTGCCGCCCGGAATCGGCAAGCTGCGCGCCCACCTCATCGCCGCGGCCCGCAATGCGCACGGAAGCCAGCAGGGATTGCACAGCCTGGCGGCTTTCCGTGCTGAAGGCATCCATCAAGGGGCGGCCGATGACGCGGCGTGAATGCCGGCCAAAAAGCTGCTCAGCGGCGGGGTTTGCTTCCGTCACGCGCCCTGTCGCGCCATCAACAATCAGCGTCGCATCGGCGGAAAGCTGAAACAGCAGACGGTAGCGTGTTTCCGCCTGCCTGAGCTTGGCGTAATCGCGTTCCATGGATTGCTGGGTTTCCAGCAATCTCTGTTGCAGGCGCGATTGCGCGCTTAGGTCGCGGCCAAACACCACGCGCCGATTCCCGCGCTGCAAGGGAACGGCTGCGAAAAGCAGCGGCACGGATTCGCCACCTTCGGCGACCTGATTGATGCTGCGCCATTTCGCTTCGGTGGGCGCGCCGCTCAACAGCGCTTCCACCTTGGGGCGGCTTTCCGTGGTGACGGTTTCCGCCCAGGGGCGCCCAAGCCAAGCTTGATGCCCGCCCAAGGCCTTGGATAATTCCTGATTGCTGAAGGCGATATCGCGAATGACGCCCTGTTCATCCACAACCAAAGCCATATCCGCCGCCGCCGAGACCAATGAGGCCGCGGCATCGGCATCCAAGTCTCCGAGCGATTTCCGGGGGGCGAGGAATGTCTTCACTGAAATTGGCGACCTTCTGGAACGAGCGGCGCCTGTTCTTTATGGCACCGAGGGAAATCAAGGGGAGACGACGCTTTCTGTCGCATTGCCGGGGCCCCTAGCTCGTCAATCCCTCGCTTCCTCGTCCTTGCAAGGCCAGCAAGGCCTCTGCTTGCAGCACGGCTTCTTCTGCGTCCCGCGCGGTGGCATCGGCGCCAAGGCGCTTCACCAAAAGCGGTTCCTGCAACAGCAAGGGCCCGCCCACCAGAATGCTCAGATTGGCATTGCGCGATTTACTGCGGATATCGCGAATGAGCTTCGCCAACGCTTCGATATGCGTTTCACCGCCGATCGAAAAACCGATCAGGCCAAAATGCTTTTCGGCGACCATGGCAATCAGCGCATCGCTGTCGGCGCCGCCATCTATCCAGGCCTCCCAACCGGCGCGGCGGAAGAATTGTTCCACCATGGTCAGGCCTAATCCATGCTGTTCACCCGGGGCAGGGGCCAGCAAGATGCGCCGACCCGATCGTCCATTGGGGGCAAGCGGGGCAAAACGCGGTTCCAGCGCATGGCAAACCCCATGCAGGCAGCGCAGCCCGATGGTGACTTCCGTAAAGTCACACACATCATCTTCCCAGCACGTGCCAAGAAGCCTTGCAGTGGGCGCGAGCAAGCCAAGATAAACCTGCGTCAGCGGCAAGCCGCGCGCGCAAAAGGCATCAATAAAAGTCAGTGCATTGTCGGTATTGCCGAGTCGCGCGAGCGCCGCGAAGGCTTCGACATCTTCCTTGGTTGGTGCGGCAGGGTGTGTTTGATCGGGTTCATGTCCCGGGTTGTTCAGAACGCGTTGCGCTAGCACGAGTCGAGGGATTACCTCGGTCTCGATCACCCGCTTCAAGGGAAGGGCCCTATCCCGAGTGGGGGTGCGCCATTCCACCGTAGCGGGCCCATCCCTGGGATCGGGGTCTGGGTCTGCCATGTCCTCACGGGAATATAGCGTGAAACCGCGATCGGCTTCCACATATTCCGCTTGGGCCTGTCGCTCCTCATCCGTGCTCGGCTTCATGGTGACCCCCTTTGAGTGGGTAGCTTCGTCCTGAGAGGGGATTACTGTCAATTAGAAAATACGTCAATCTTGCTTGACACTCGCCCGTGAAGCCCGGTAGCCTCAAAAACGTAGAAGACTGGGAAGGGGGTCCACATGACCCTATGCGTCAGAAAAATCCAAGGAAAACTGGCCGAAAAGGACCAGATGAAGCCCTTGGCTGGCGCTGCCCAAAGCTGGGTTGCCCGACTCGCTTCAATCTCTGGGGATGTCACGAAATGCTGACAGCAGACCGCTTTACCGGTATTTTCAAGGCCTTGGACGCCAGCCCTTGGAACGCCGCCACAGGCCGCGCCAGCAAGCGCCAGGCCGGCATCCGGCGGGGGGTGGCAACACCCCTTTACACCCCGGATGAACGTCGCCGGAGGGATTCTACCCCCTGGACCATGGTGCAAGGCATCCTGGCGCCGGTTCAGTTCCTGGTCTTTTTGGTGAGCCTTGGTCTGGTGCTGAACTATCTGGCTACTGGCGAAGGTTTCGTTGCCGCAACTGCTTCGATCATCGCGAAAACCTGCATCCTGTATCTGATTATGGTGACGGGCTGCATCTGGGAAAAAGTGGTGTTTGGTCGCTGGCTTTTTGCGCCAGCCTTCTTCTGGGAAGATGTCTTCAGCATGTTGGTGCTTGCGCTGCACACGGCCTATCTGCTGGTGCTGTTGCTTGGCGTTGGTGATGGCCGCGGGCAGATGATGCTGGCGCTGGCTGCTTATGCTGCCTATGTCGTCAATGCTGCTCAATTTCTGCTGAAGCTGCGCGCGGCGCGGCGTGAGGAAACAAGCTGGCGCGGCGGCAACGCAGGCCAAATGACATGAGCCTTGCCGGCGCCCCTCAGGAGCCCCAAGGCATTGCGGCTGAGGCCGCCGGCTGCGCCGATACACCCATTCTGCGTGAACGTGGTCAGCGCGAAGTTTTCTGTGGTCTGACCGGCATCATCTGGCTGCATCGCAAGATTCAGGATGCGTTCTTCCTGGTGGTCGGCAGCCGCACCTGCGCGCATCTGCTGCAATCTGCAGCGGGCGTCATGATTTTCGCTGAGCCGCGATTCGCAACCGCCATCATCGAAGAACGTGACTTGGCCGGGCTTGCGGATGCGAATGAGGAATTAGACCGCGTGGTGACGCGCTTGATCCAGCGCCGCCCTGATATCCGCATGCTTTTCCTGGTGGGGTCTTGCCCATCGGAAGTGATCAAGCTTGATCTTTCCCGCGCTGCGCAAAGGCTTTCGCAGCGTTTCTCTCCAAGCGTGCGCGTGCTGAGTTACTCGGGCAGCGGTATCGAGACCACCTTCACCGAAGGTGAGGATGCTTGCCTTGCGGCTTTGGTGCCGGAAATGCCGGCGGAACCAGGCAGCGCGCGTTCCCTGCTTGTGGTGGGCGCGCTGGCGGAAGTGGTGGAAGACCAATTCATCCGGCTTTTCGCGGCGCTTGGCGTGGGGCCGGTGCGCTTCCTGCCATCGCGCCGCGCATCAGAATTGCCGGCGGTTGGCGAAGGGACGCGTTTTCTGCTCGCGCAACCTTTCCTGGCCGGCACCGCGCGCGCCTTGGAAGCGCGCGGCGCGCGGCATATCCCGGCACCCTTCCCCTTGGGGGAGGAAGGCACAACCGCCTGGCTGCGTGCCGCGGCCGAGGTTTGGGGCGTGTCTGAAGAACGCTTCGCGCAAGCAACCGCGCCGGGCCGCGAACGCGCCCGCGCGGCGCTCGCCAATCATCGCGCGACACTTGATGGTAAAAGTATTTTCTTCTTTCCCGATTCGCAGCTTGAAGTGCCTTTGGCGCGCTTCCTGTCGCGCGAATTGGGCATGAAGCCGATTGAAATCGGCACGCCTTATCTGCATCGCCAACACCTCGCGCATGAATTGGCGTTGCTGCCAGCGGGCGCGAAGCTGGTGGAGGGCCAGCATGTGGACCGGCAGTTGGATCGCTGCCGCGAAGCGCGGCCCGATATGACTGTGTGCGGTCTTGGTCTTGCCAACCCCCTAGAGGCTGAGGGCCTGACCACGAAATGGTCCATTGAACTCGTTTTCTCGCCAATTCAGGGCTACGATCAAGCAGGTGACCTTGCAGGACTTTTCGCGCGGCCTTTGGTCCGGCGCGAAAAGCTGATGGTGTAGATATGCAGCTTGCTGTCTGGACCTATGAAGGGCCGCCGCATGTGGGGGCGATGCGTATCGCAACCGCGATGCAGGGCGTGCATTACGTGCTGCACGCGCCGCAGGGCGATACCTATGCCGATTTGCTTTTCACCATGATCGAAAGGCGGGAAAAGCGCCCGCCCGTGACATGGACAACTTTCCAGGCGCGCGATTTGGGCGGCGATACTGCCGAACTTTTCATGGAAGCGGCGCGTGATGCCTTCGCGCGTTTCACGCCAGAAGCCATGCTGGTTGGCGCTTCCTGCACGGCGGAGCTGATCCAGGATGATCCGGGTGGGCTCGCGAAGACACTCGGCCTGCCAGTGCCTGTGGTGCCGCTTGAATTGCCTGCCTATCAGCGCAAGGAAAATTGGGGCGCGGCGGAAACGTTTTATCGCCTGGTGCGTGCCTTTGCCGGGCCGGCCCAATCCCGCACGCCGCGTGATCCGGCGCGCGCGCCGCGCTGCAATATTCTGGGCCCGACTGCCCTTGGCTTTCGGCATCGCGATGATGTGGCTGAAATCACCAAGCTGCTCACCAGCATGGGCGTTGAGGTGGTGGTGACCGCGCCCATGGGTGCCTCCCCCACAGACCTGACGCGCCTGCGGGACGCGGATTTCAATGTTGTGCTCTATCCGGAAATTGCGCAGGTTACGGCCAGTTTTTTGCAGCGTCATCTGGGCCAGCCCTTCACGCGCACCGTGCCAATTGGCGTTGGTGCAACGCGCGATTTCATGAATGAAGTTGCAGAGCTTGCTGGCCTGCCGGCACCTGCAACGGGTGGCGGGGATGCGTTGCGTCTGCCTTGGTATGCGCGTTCGGTCGATTCGAATTACCTGACCGGCAAGCGCGTTTTCATTTTTGGTGACGCTACACACGCCATTGCTGCGGCGCGCATCGCGCAGGAAGAATTGGGCTTCGCGGTGGTGGGGCTTGGCACTTATAGCCGCGAATTCGGTCGCGAAATTCGCGCCGCCGCTGAGAAATATGGCGTCGAGGCGCTGATTTCAGAGGATTATCTGGAGGTTGAAGAACGCATTGCGGCCCTGCAGCCCGAATTGGTGCTTGGCACGCAGATGGAACGCCATATTGCTAAAAAGCTTGGCGTTCCCTGTGCCGTAATTTCCGCGCCGGTGCATGTGCAGGATTTCCCCGCGCGCTATGCGCCGCAAATGGGCTTTGAAGGTGCCAATGTCATCTTCGATACCTGGGTGCATCCGTTGATGATGGGGCTTGAGGAACATCTGCTTGGTATGTTCCGCGAAGATTTCGAATTCCGTGATGGTGTGGCGCCGTCCCATTTGGGGCATGGCCCGCAGGCGGAGGTGCCCGCCATGCCGATTACGGCAGGCCCGGCAAGTTGGGCGCATGACGCCGAGGCGGAATTGCGCAAGATTCCCTTTTTCGTGCGCGGCAAGGCGCGCCGAAATACCGAACGCTTCGCCGAAGAACGAGGCATTTCTGTGATCACCATTGAGACGATTTACGATGCCAAAGCCCATTTCTCCCGCTGAGGCATCAGCACCCCGCATCGTCATTGTGACGATGGATAGCCATTTCGGTGGTGCGGTAGACAAGGCGCGCGATATTTTGCGCCGCCAAATTCCGGGTCTCGAACTTTCTCTACATGCAGCGGATGAATTCGCAGGCGACGAAGCGGCGCTCGCGGCATGTCATGCGGAAATTGCGCGCGCTGATATCATCATCGCTGGCATGTTGTTTCTGGAAGATCACTTCAAGCTGGTGCAGGACGCGATTGCAGCGCGGCGCCTGGATTGTGATGCGCTGGTGTGCTGCCTCTCGGCCCCTGAAATCACCCGCATGACACGTATGGGCCGGCTTGATATGGCCGCCGAAGCCAAGGGGTTGATGGGCCTACTGAAGCGGCTACGCGGCAAGAAGGAAGGCGGCGGCGCCAGCGGCAAGGGCCAGATGAAAATGCTGCGCGAATTGCCGAAGCTTCTCCGCTTCATTCCCGGCACCGCGCAGGACCTGCGCGCCTATTTTCTGACGCTGCAATACTGGCTTGCGGGCTCGGCGGACAATCTTGCGAATATGGTTGCGCTGCTGGTGCAGCGTTATGCCAAGGGCAAGCAGAAACTGACGGTCGCGGCGCCGGTAGAATATCCGGAAACCGGGCTTTATCACCCGCGCATGAAGGGCCGGATTGGTGAGAATCTGGCCGCCCTGCCGCGCAATGGCACAAGCGGGACTGTCGGGGTTCTGCTGCTGCGGTCTTATGTGCTGGCAGGCAACGCCAAACATTATGATGGTATGATCGAAGCACTGGAAGCGCGCGGGCTGAACGTTATCCCCGCTTTCGCCGCCGGGCTTGATGGTCGGCCTGCCATTGATGCCTTCTTCACCAAGAATGGCGCGCCAGCGATTGACGCTTTTGTTTCGCTGACTGGTTTTTCGTTGGTTGGTGGACCTGCTTACAATGATGCGCGCGCGGCCGAAGCGGCGCTGGCGAAGCTGGATGTCCCCTATATCGCCGCGCACCCGCTGGAATTCCAAACCATGAAGCAATGGTCCGGCAACGCCCGTGGCCTTTTGCCGGTTGAAGCGACGATGATGGTCGCCATCCCTGAATTGGATGGCGGCATTTGGCCGATGACCTTCGGTGGGCGTTGCGGCGCTGGCGGCGACGCCAATGAGCGTTGCGCTGGCTGTGATGGTGTTTCCTGCGCGCGGGATATGGTGCCGCACCCGGAACGTGCCGGGACGCTCGCGGATCGCATCGCCCGCATGGTGGCTTTGCGCCGTACGGAACGCGCCAAGCGCAAGGTGGCAACGGTACTGTTCAACTTCCCGCCCAATGCCGGCACAACGGGCACGGCCGCCTATCTTGGCGTCTTCGCTTCGCTCTTCAATACACTTAAGGCGATGCAGGCGGCGGGTTATCAGGTGACGCTTCCCGAAAGTGCTGATGCACTGCGCGATATGGTGATTCATGGCAATCGCGAACGCCATGGCACCACAGCAAATGTCGCCGCGCGGCTTGGGGCGGATCAGCATGTACGTCGCACCCCCTGGCTTGCCGAAATAGAAAAAAGCTGGGGCCCTGCACCGGGCCGCATCCAGACCGACGGGCGTGATATTTTCATTCTGGGCGTTCAGCTTGGAAATGTCTTTGTCGGTGTGCAGCCAGGCTTTGGCTATGAAGGCGACCCGATGCGCCTGCTGTTCGAGCAAGGCTTCGCGCCGACCCATGCCTTCAGCGCCTTCTATCAATGGATCAGGCAGGATTTTGGCGCTGATGCTGTGCTGCATTTCGGCACGCATGGCGCGCTTGAATTCATGCCGGGTAAACAGGCTGGTATGTCCGCGCAATGCTGGCCTGATCGGCTGATTGGCGACTTGCCGAATTACTACCTCTATGCATCCAACAACCCATCCGAGGGAATGCTGGCCAAGCGCCGCGCAGGCGCCACGCTGATCAGTTATCTGACGCCACCGATTGCCTCCGCTGGGCTTTATCGCGGCTTGCTTGATCTGAAGGCTTCCATTGATCGTTGGCGCGCGCTGGAACCGGACGCGGACCCGCATCAACGTGCCGCCCTGGCCGGCTTGATCCAGGCGCAGGCAAGCGCGGTGGATTTGGCGACGGAAGAACCCCCCTGGGCCGATCCCGCGTCCGAGATTGTGAAGCTCAGCGCAAGCCTGCTTGAGTTGGAATACACATTGATCCCGCATGGGCTGCATGTAGTGGGTGAGCCGCCAGATGCAGCGCAGCGCAAGGATATGCTGGATGCTGCGGGCATCGTTGAAGGTGCGGACCGCGCACGCTTTGATGCTCTGCTGGCCGAAGATCACGAAATTCCGGCGATGCTGCGCGCGCTTGATGGCCGCTACATCATGCCAGCACCTGGTGGTGACTTGCTGCGCACCATGGATGTGCTGCCCACTGGCCGCAATCTGCATGGCTTTGATCCCTTCAAATTGCCGAGCGCCTTTGCGGTGCAAGATGGCATGCGTCAGGCGAGCCGCTTGCTTGAACGCCATGCCGCTGAGGGCAACGGCATCCCTGAAACTATCGCGATGGTGCTTTGGGGTACGGATAATCTGAAGACTGAAGGCAGCCCGATTGCGCAGGCGCTGGCGCTGATGGGTGCAAGCCCCCGCTATGACAGCTATGGCAGGCTGGCGGGTGCGACGCTGATACCGCTCACTGAATTGGGCCGACCACGCATTGATGTGGTGATGACGCTGTCCGGAATCTTTCGTGACCTATTGCCCCTACAGATGAAGCTGCTTGCGGAAGCGGCGTTACTGGCGGCCTCGGTCGAAGAAGCGCCGGAGCAGAATTTCATCCGCAAGCATGCGCTGCATCACTTGGCGCAGCATGGTGGTACGATAGAACAGGCAGCGCTTCGGGTCTTCGGCAATGCCGATGGTACCTATGGCGCCAATGTGAATTCATTGATCAATGACAGCGCCTGGAATGACGAGGAAGAATTGGCCACAACCTTCGTCAAGCGCAAAGGCTTCGCCTATGGCGTGGATGGCAAGCCCGCCCGCGCCGACAAGGTGTTGCAGCAGGTTTTGGCGAGTGTAGAGATCACTTATCAGAACCTCGATAGTGTCGAAGTTGGCGTTACCACCATTGACCATTACTTCGACATGCTGGGCGGCATGAGCCGCGCCGTGCAGGTCGCCCGTGGAGGCAAGGCTTCAGCCATCTATATCAGTGACCAGACGCGTGGTGAGGGCAAGATCAGGACATTGTCCGAACAGGTCACGCTTGAAACCCGCACACGTGCGCTCAACCCAAAATGGTATGAAGGCCTGCTGAAGCATGGCTATGAAGGCGTGCGCGAGATTGAAGCGCATGTCACGAATACCATGGGTTGGTCAGCCACCACGGGGGATGTTGCACCTTGGGTCTATGAACGCATGGCTGATATCTATGTGCTTGATAAGGAAATGCGCGACCGTATTGCGCGTCTCAATCCAACCGCCTCAGCCAAGATCGCCAATCGCCTGATTGAGGCGCAGGAACGCCGTTACTGGAACCCGAGTGCGGATGTGTTGGAAGCGCTGCGTCGTGCCGGTGATGAACTTGAAGATCGTATCGAAGGTATCAGTGAAGGAGTCGCGGCATGACCGTGTTGATGAGAGAGCCGCCCCGCCTGACCGGACGCCCCCGCCAAGGTGATGGTGATGGGAGTGTTCAGGTTCATATGGATGATGCTGTGTCAGGCACAACGGCCAAGGTATTCGCCGTTTATGGCAAGGGCGGTATTGGAAAAAGTACAACATCTTCCAATCTTTCTGTCGCTTTTTCCAAGATTGGCAAAAAGGTACTGCAGATCGGCTGCGATCCTAAACATGATAGTACCTTTACGCTAACAAAACGCTTAATTCCGACAGTGATTGATGTGCTGGAATCAGTGCAATTTCACGCCGAAGAGTTGCGCGCCGAGGATTTTGTCTTTGAAGGTTATAATGGCGTGATGTGCGTGGAAGCCGGCGGTCCGCCAGCCGGTACGGGCTGTGGCGGCTATGTGGTTGGGCAAACGGTCAAACTGCTGAAAGAACATCATCTGTTGGATGACACCGATGTTGTGATCTTCGACGTTCTTGGAGATGTGGTGTGCGGCGGCTTTGCCGCGCCTCTGCTTCATGCGGAACGCGGATTGGTTGTGGCCGCAAATGATTTCGACAGCATTTTCGCGATGAACAGGATTATTGCTGCCATCAAGGCGAAATCGAAGAACTACCCCGTGCGACTTGGTGGTGTTATCTGCAACCGTAGTGCAGGAACAGACCAGATTGATCGCTTCAATGGGGCAACCGGCATGCGTACACTTGCGCATTTCCCGGACCTTGATGTCATTCGTCGTTCACGCTTGAAGAAGGCAACGCTATTTGAAATGGAGGGATCGCCGGAGTTGGAGGCGGTCCAGGCAGAGTACATACGCCTTGCGGAGTCACTTTGGGCCGGGGCGGATGGTCTGGAAGCAGCGCCACTCAAGGATCGTGAGATCTTTGACTTATTGGGGTTTGACTGATGCAAACCGCAACTTACCACAGCCGTCGCAGCCAGATCGAAACGTATTTCGATCGTACCGCGGCGGATGCCTGGGCGCGCCTGACTTCCGATGCGCCGGTCAGTGGCATTCGTGCAACGGTTCGTGCGGGGCGCGATGAAATGCGCCAAACGCTATTGTCATGGCTGCCTGCGGATCTGACCGGCAAGCGCCTCCTCGATGCCGGTTGTGGAACGGGCGCTTTTGCCATCGAGGCAGCACGGCGTGGCGCACAGATACTGGCGATTGATGTCTCGCCATCCCTTGTAAAAATTGCGCGCGAACGCAGCCAGGGAATCGTGCCGGACGGCAGCATTGTCTTTGATGTGGGTGACATGCTGGATGCGCGCCTTGGCATCTTCGATCATGTGATCGCCATGGATAGTCTGATCCATTACCGTCCCGAAGATGTGGTGGAAAGTCTTGCGATCTTGGCGCCTCGTATTCGCCATTCGGTGTTAATGACATTTGCTCCAAAGACGATGCTCCTGGCGGCGATGCATTTTGTTGGTCGTAGCTTTCCAAGAAATGACCGGGCGCCCGCCATTGAGCCAGTTGCCGAAGCAAAGCTAAAGTCGCGCATCCGCCATGAAGGACGCTTAATGTCCTGGAACATTGGTCGAGACTGGCGCATTTCCCGTGGCTTCTATACCTCTCATGCGCTGGAGCTTATCCGGAAATGAGCGAGGTGAACGACCGCTTGGCAAGACTTTGGACGGGGATCAGCCTGAATGTGCTGCCCTTTGCCGAGTCAACCAGCGGTCCCTTGCCCATCAGAAGACTGTTGCGCCTTTCATTGTTCCAGATTTCCTGCGGCATGACCGCGGTACTGATGGTTGGAACCCTCAACCGTGTCATGATTGTCGAAATGGGTGTTGCGGCAAGCTTGGTCGCCATCATGGTTGCACTGCCGCTGCTTTTTGCGCCGCTGCGCGCACTTATTGGGTTTCGTTCCGACTCCCATCGTTCCGTACTTGGCTGGCGGCGTGTGCCCTATCTTTGGCTCGGGAGCATCGTACAGTTTGGCGGGCTGGCGATGATGCCCTTCGCCTTAATCATTTTGTCTGGCGATACCTGGGCGCCGCCCTGGGTCGCGCAGCTTGCCGCGGGGCTTGCCTTCCTGATGGTTGGTGCGGGTATGCATACTGTGCAGACAGTTGGCCTTGCTCTTGCGACCGATATTGTGCCACGCGAAGCGCAACCGAATGTCGTCACCATCCTCTCACTGATGCAATTGATTGGCATGGTAATTTCAGCCATCGTCTTCGGCGCATTCTTGGCTAATTTCTCGCAGATCAAACTGATCCAACTTGTGCAGGGCATGGCGGCTGCAACTTTGGTGATCAATCTGATCGCTGCCTGGAAGCAGGAGCCGCGGCGGCCTGAGCTCACGGTTGGGCGTGCTGCTGGTGATCCTGGCTTTCGCGAAAGCCTCAGGCTTTTGCGTAAGTCAGGCCCGTGGGATCGGCGGTTGCTGGCAGCCGCTCTCGGCACCGCAGCTTTCGGCATGCAGGATGTGCTGCTGGAACCTTATGGAGGGCAGATCCTCTCGCTTGGCGTTGGGGCGACAACGGCTTTGACGGCCCTTTTTGCCAGCGGCGCGGTACTGGGCTTCCTGCGCGCAGCACCATTGCTCGGGCGAGGGGTGCATGCGCAACGTGTTGCCAGCGCCGGTGCGATGGTCGGTATCTCCGGTTTTGTTATGGTGATTTTTGCGGCGCCGCTTGAATCAACGATTGTATTCGCGGCGGGAACAGCGGCAGTTGGTTTTGGTGCCGGTCTTTTTGCACATGCCACATTGACTGGGTGCATGCAGGCCGCACCAGAAGGGCAGATCGGTCTGACGCTCGGCGTCTGGGGCGCGGTTACCGCTACAGCCGGCGGCGCCGCAGTGGCTTTTGGCGGCATCATTCGTGATGTCATTTCCTCGCTGGCGTCAGCCGGCATTCTCGGCGCAGGGCTTGATGCGCCGAGTACCGGATATGTTGGCGTTTATATCGTCGAAATCGTGCTGCTGTTCATGATGCTTGCCGTCGTCGGACCCCTTCTTCGGGCAAACGACAATCCTTCTTCCGGACCTCAACATGATGCAGGCCGGCCGGTTCTTGCCGGGCTGCAAAACCAACATGGAGCATTGCCATGACAACACCCGCAACGCCGGTCTTTCTGGATTTGGCAGCCGTTAGCCTTTATATCTTCTTCGCTTTTTTTGCCGGGCTGATCTATTATCTAACCCGTGAGAACAAGCGCGAAGGCTATCCAATGGTGAATGAATTGCCGGATCGGCCGGCCTTCGCCACCATGCATGGCTTTCCTGAAACGCCCGAACCGAAGGTCTTCCGGTTGCATTATCCCGAAGGGGCCACGGTTGTTCAGGGTGTGCGCCCTGAGCGCGATGTCACTGGACAGCTTTCACCGGAGTCTCCCTATCCAGGCACCGCTTTTGTTCCGACTGGCGACGCCATGCAGGATGGCGTTGGGCCTGCTTCCTATGCGGATCGTGCGGATACGCCCGATTTGGCTTATGATGACAACAAGCCAAAAATCGTGCCGCTTCGTGCTGCACCTGGCTGGCACATCGCCCATGAGGATCCGGACCCGCGCGGGAAACCAGTCATCACCTTGGATGGCGTGGTTGCAGGAACGGTTGTTGATGTTTGGGTTGATCGTTCAGAATACATCCTGCGCTATCTGGAAACAGAAATCCCAGGTGGGCGGCGCGTTCTGGTCCCAATGTTCCTTTGCACCTTCGATGATGAAGGTACAGCGCGGGTCATTTCTGTCACGGCGGCACAGTTCGCTGCTGCACCGGGCATAGCGCGTCCTGAACAGATCACCTTGCTCGAGGAAGATCGTATTTCAGGCTATTTCGGTGGTGGTCATTTCTATGCCACGCCCGAGCGTAGCGAGTCCTGCCTGTGAGCAAGCCCGCCCGCCCTCGCCTGACCGAGCATGGCCTGGAGCCTGTTCCTGGTCTGCCAGAAGCGCTGCCACGAGGCGAGGTCTTGCTCTGGCAAGGGGCGCCGGCCTGGGCTGAGATTGCCCAGCGCGTTTTCCTGGTGCGTTGGGTCTTCGGCTATTTCTCCATCTTGGCGCTCTGGGAAGTCCTGAGCACCGCCATGCAAGGTGGAACATTGTTCGCGGCTTTTGGCGCCGCTGCTCTGCTTCTCCTGGTGGGGGTGGTGGCGATTGGCATCCTTGCCTTGCTGGCCAAGGTTGTCGCGCGCAGCAGCGTTTATTCCATTACCTCGCGGCGGCTGGTGCTGCGCGTTGGTGTTGCCCTGCCGATCACCATCAATATTCCCTTTGTTGCAATCGCCGGCGCATATTTGAGGAATCGCAAGGATGGTCATGGCGACATTGTGTTGGAATTGCTGCCATCACATCGCGTTTCCTGGATTGCGCTATGGCCGCATTGCGGCGGCTGGAGTTTCGGAAGGCCAAAGCCCATGCTTCGCGGTGTCGCGAATGCAGCGGAGGTGGCGGATATACTGGGTGGTGCAGTCGCAGCCACTTCAGGGGTGGGCATCAGCCGCAGCGTAGCAGGGCCCGAAGCTGAAATGCCTGCTGGCGCAACGGCGATGGCGTAGGGGGAAAGAAATGGCAACCAAGGCAATGATGCCGCGCGGAGATTACCTGGGCTATGGGCTCGGGGTGATGCTTGCCGGCATTCTTGCCCTTGTGGTGTTAAGTGCTGGCGAGAAGCATCAGGACCGCCGACCGGTGAATGAGGCAATCTTCGCACGCGAAATTCTGTTTAGTGATCGGGTGGATGGCGGCATTTCCATCCGTGATGCCTCGACCGGGCAGTTGATTGGCGAAATCTCGCCCGGTGAGGGTGGCTTTGTGCGCGGTGCCCTGCGCGGCTTCGCGCGCGAAAGAAGACTACAAAACCCTGGCATGGAAAGCCCGCTGCGTCTGGCTGCTGTGCAGGGTGGTGCAATTGTTCTGGAAGACCCGGTAAGCGGGCGCTGGACAGATCTGCGGGCCTTTGGCGCTACAAACGTGCAAAGCTTCGCCGATATTCTTTTCAAGAAAAATGAGGAAGGCAAATGAACGACATAATAAATGAAAGGCGGAGGGGAAGACGCTTCGACGTACCCTGCACCGTCGAAATCGAACGTAGCTTCGATAGCTTTCATGCCTATGCGGTGCCTGAGGACGTTATCCTGCGTCCTGGTGATCAGGTGATCGTGCATGGCGCGCCGGCCCAGGTGGCTTTCGGTGAAAAATATAGCTTCGAAACCTCCGCCACCGTCATCCGGGCAGGTTTCTTTCAACGGTATTGGACCCAGTTTCGCTCGATCCTTGAACTTACCGAACTCTATCACGTGGGCTTTGAGCCGAAGGAGGCCACATGAACGCGGTGAGCCACCCGATGCGGGAAAAGCTGTCACGCGAAACGACAGAGTTGGCACTGACGGAAACCCCTCTTTCGCCACGCTTTTACACCACTGACTTTGCGGCGATGGACGCCATTGATGTGGAACCCGTGCGCGCCGAATGGGATCGCTTGATGGAGGAATTCCATCGCGACCCAAACAAGGGTCACTTTGTCCGCGATGAGCGGTTTGATGCTTTTCGACTGGATGAATTGCCAGAGGGTCTACAAAAGGAGTTGGTTGATTTTCTCGTGAGTAGCGTAACGGCTGAATTTTCCGGCTGCGTGCTCTACGCGGAAATCAAGAAGCGGGTGAAGAATCCTGATATGCGCGAGCTTTTCTCGGTCATGGCCCGTGACGAGAGCCGCCATGCCGGGTTCATCAATGACGCGTTGAAGGACCTTGGCATCGGGGTTGATCTTGGCTTTCTGACGCGCGCCAAGAAGTATCATTACTTCCAGCCGAAATTCATTTTCTACGCAACTTATCTGAGCGAGAAGATCGGCTACGCACGCTACATCACGATCTTCCGGCAGTTTGAGCGGCACCCAGAACTCCGCTTTCATCCAATTTTCCAGTGGTTCGAGAATTGGTGCAATGACGAATTCCGCCATGGGGAGGCCTTTGCGCTGCTGATGCGCGCCAATCCAAAACTTTTGACTGGGGTCAACGCGCTTTGGTGCCGCTTCTTCCAGCTTGCGGTTTTTGCCACCATGTATGTGCGCGATCATGGGCGCCCAGAATTCCATAAGGCGCTGGGCATGACGCCAACGGAATATGATTGGCAGGTGTTTAAGATCACTGAGGAGATTTGCCGTCAGGTATTCCCGGTAACTTTGGATGTGGATGCGCCTGGTTTCATGAAGGACATGGATCGCCTTCATCAGATATCCGAGAAAATGAGTGATGCGCGCCGGCAAGGTGGCATTGGCGGAGGGTTGCGGCGGGTCGGTCTCAGTATTTCTGCGGCGACCACCTTCGCGAAGCTATTCTTCCGTCGACCAAGGAAGCAAGCGCTTCCTGCCGAAATTCGCCTCTCGCCTGTTTGGTAGCGAAGCGCCATGCCTGAGAGCGTGACCGCGGCCCTGATTGCCATCTTCCTCTGGTGGATGACGACGGGTGCGATTCTGTTCGCGGTCACGACACTTGCGCAGCAGCGTCTGGCGCTTGCTGCTGCCGCAGGCTTCTTGCTTTTTGTCGGGCTGATTACGATGCAGCATACAGCAAATGATGTGAGCGCGGCAGGTGCCTATTTTTCCTTCCTGGCTGCCTTGGCGATTTGGGGCGCAGTAGAGATCAGTTTCTTGGGTGGGTTGATCACTGGCCCCAATCGTAAGGCGCTACCTTCTGAGCTGACGGGCCTACCACGCTTCTGGTCCGCCACGCGCGTTGTACTTTGGCATGAAATATTCATTCTGGCATTGGGCTTCCTGTTGATTGTTGCTTTCGCGCATGGGCCCAATCGTATCGGCCTGATGACCTATGGCATTCTATGGCTCATGCGGCTCAGCGCTAAGCTCAACCTATATTTGGGTGTGCGCAATACGGGCGAGACAATGCTGCCTGCGCACCTTCGCTACATGAGCAGCTATTTCGCCCATCGTCCAATGAATCTACTTTTCCCAATCTCGATCACGCTAGGCACGCTCTTGAGCGCATGGCTGTTCCACAAGGCCTTTGCGGAAGGTGCGGATGTCCATCAAGTGGTCGGCT
Source organism: Asaia bogorensis (assembly GCA_945886995.1). GTDB lineage: Bacteria > Pseudomonadota > Alphaproteobacteria > Acetobacterales > Acetobacteraceae > Neoroseomonas > Neoroseomonas bogorensis_A. The sequence continues at coordinate 4,358 of CAMCZJ010000018.1, read as the reverse complement.
TCATGCTGATTGCGACCATCGCTTCGCTTGCTGTGATCGAGCATTGGTTCCTGATGTTGCCTCTGCCCATTGAAGCACTATGGCGTTGGGGCTTGCGCGATGAGCATGCGCCATCACAGACGGCCACCTGGTTCACCGATAGGAGCGGCCCTTTTGATACGCGTTACTTGGATGACCTTTTGGCGCGCATCACCGCTGGCGCTTATGGCTCTATTGAGAGCCTGAAGGGTTCCATTAGATCGCGCGAGGGGTGGCTTACGCTCGATTTTGTAGATGGCACAATGCATCTGCGGCGCGCTGCTGCAACTGAGGCCTCACGGACTGGTATTACAGTCACAGGTCGGCTGTTGGATATGCACGGTATACAGTCAGAGTTTGACGATTATGCGCTCAGGCATGGCGCATGAGGAAGAGCATCACCAGAGGCATTGCGTGGGGCCTATCATCGGGAAGTTTGACCGAAAGCGACCTGCGCACAATCGCAAGACCTGGAAAGTTATTCTGGGCAAGGAGAATGTGACATGAATTACGAGGAATTTTTCCAAGGACAGCTTGATGGCCTTCGCCGTGAAGGCAGATACCGCGTCTTTGCCGATTTGGAACGTCGTCGAGGCGAATTCCCTCGCGCGACGCGCCATGACAAGGGCGTTCGTGGTGAGGTGACGGTTTGGTGTTCGAATGATTATCTTGGCATGGGCCAGCATTCCGATGTGTTGGATGCCATGCATGAAGCGCTGGATCGCTGCGGTGCGGGCGCGGGCGGTACGCGCAATATCTCCGGCACCAATCACGAACATGTATTGCTTGAACGTGATCTTGCAGCGCTGCATGGGCGTGAATCCGCTCTGCTGTTCAATTCCGGATACATGTCAAACTGGGCGTCGCTTTCCACGCTTGGCTCGAAGCTTCCGGGCTGCATCATCGTTTCTGATGAGATGAACCACGCCTCCATGATTGAAGGCATGCGTCACAGCAAGGCCAAGCGGGTTCTATTTAAGCATAATGACGTGGCCGATTTGCGCCGCGTACTGGCAGAGCTGCCGAGAACAGCGCCGAAATTGGTGGCTTTTGAAAGTGTCTATTCCATGGATGGCGATATCGCGCCCATCAGCGATATCTGCGACGTATCGGATGCCCATGGTGCCATGACCTATTGCGACGAAGTACATGCGGTTGGGCTTTACGGCGCCAGTGGCGGCGGGATCACCGAACGTGACGGTGTGGCAAATCGCGTTACGGTCATTGAAGGGACGCTTGCGAAAGCCTTCGGGGTTATCGGCGGCTATATCGCCGGCAGTACTGCCATGTGTGATTTTGTCCGCTCCTTCGCGTCAGGCTTCATTTTCTCGACGGCGTTACCACCTGCCATTGCGGCGGGTGCGCGTGCTGCGATAAGCCATTTGCGTCAGAGCAATCTTGAGCGGGAACGCCTGCATGAACGCGCCGCGACTCTCCGGCGGCGTTTGGATGCCGTCGGTGTGCCGCATCTTGATAATCTTAGCCATATTGTGCCGGTGATGGTGGGCGATCCGACGCTTTGCAAGAAGCTCAGTGATACCTTGCTGGATGAGCACGGCATCTACGTGCAGCCGATCAATTATCCAACGGTGCCGCGCGGCACGGAAAGGCTGCGTATTACACCTTCGCCCGTCCATACGGACGCGGATATGGATCATTTGGTGGAATCGCTGGAACGGGTTTGGGCGCAGTTTCGGTTGCGGCGGGCCGCGTGATGGACGGCGCGGTAGCAGGCTTCCAGCCGGCCCATAGGTCTGGTCAGGAAGCGCAATTTTCTCGTCGTGCGGCGCCACGCCAGAGGTCGGGAAAGGCCAGCAAGGCGATCGCCTCGCCTATCCGCAACGCCTATCCCTTCAGCGCCATTGTGGGTCAGGAGGAGATGAAGCGAGCCCTGATGATTGCCGCTGTTGATCCAAGCATTGGTGGTGTTTTGGTATTTGGGGATCGCGGCACGGGTAAATCCACGGCGGTGCGCTCACTTGCTGCGCTATTGCCGGAAATGGCTGTCGTCGCTGGATGTCCGTTTGCATGCGATCCTGCGGCACCGCTTGCATCCTGTTCGCATTGCAGCGCGCTGCCGAAGGGTAGGAAAGCGGAAAAGCGGATGGTTCCTGTGCCGGTAGTGGATTTGCCACTTGGTACCACGGAAGATCGCCTGGCGGGTGCGCTTGATATCGAAAGGGCCTTGGCGCAGGGCATCAAGGCGTTCGAGCCAGGGCTACTTGCCGCGGCGCATCGCGGTTTCCTCTATATTGATGAGGTGAATCTGCTTGAAGATCATTTGGTTGATCTTCTGCTGGATGTTGCGGCTTCGGGCGAAAATGTCGTGGAACGGGAAGGCATCAGCCTGCGTCATCCGGCGCGCTTTGTACTGATTGGCAGTGGTAATCCGGAAGAAGGTGAATTGCGTCCGCAATTGCTTGATCGCTTCGGGCTTTCGGTTGAAGTCTCAACACCGACAGATCTTGCCAGTCGTGTTGAAGTTGTCTGCCGGCGTGATGCCTATGACCGGGACGCTTCTGGCTTCATGAAGCAATGGGCGAAGGATGAAGCGCGTACGCGAGAGACAATCCAGGCTGGGCAAAAGCGTCTGAGTTCAGTCACGCTGCCTCTTGGCACGATTGAACAGGCCGCTACGCTCTGCATGGCGCTCGGCACTGATGGCTTGCGTGGTGAATTGACCTTGGTGCGCGCAGCGCGTGCGCTGGCCGCGCTTGAGGGTGATTTGGAAGTGGGAACGGCGCATCTGCGCAGTGTTGCGGCTTCCGCATTGCGGCATCGGCTGCGCCGCAATCCCCTTGATGAAGCCGTCGCCACGACGCGTGTGGAAAAGGCGCTCGAAGACGCCTTCGGGCCATGAGGATGCGGCGCCGGGGCCTCAAGGAATGAGTGATCTGGCCACCAGAAGCGCCGATGCAAAGCGCAACGAAGATGCGGGTGCGGAAAGCGTTGCGTTTCAGGTTGCAACTTTGCTGGCGGTTGATCCGGCTGGCCTTGCGGGCGTTGTGCTACGCGGACCGGCCGATCCAAGGCGTGATGAATGGCTTGAAGCCTTGCGGAAGATGCTGCCGGCTGGCGTGCCCTGGCGGCGCGTGCCTTTGGGTATCGCCGATAGTCGCTTGCTGGGTGGGCTTGATCTTACCTCGAGCTTGAGTGCCGGGCGACCCATTGCGCAACAGGGGCTGTTGGCTGAGGCTGATGGCGGCATCATCATTTTGCCCATGGCAGAACGCGTGGAAAGCCAAATGATCGCGCGTATCGCCGCTGTGCTGGATAGTGGTGCGCTGCGCGTGGCGCGTGAGGGCATTACCCTGGCGCGCTCCACCCGCTTTGGCGTCATCGCGTTGGATGAGGGCGCGAGCGAAGACGAACAGGTCACTGAAGCGCTTTCAGATCGCCTTGCGTTTCGGTTTGGCTTTGAGTCTGCAAGCTTGCAGCGCGCGGCACCTGTCATGCCGACCCGTGCGGAGATTGAGGCAGCGCGGCTGCGACTCGAGAAGGTAAGAATGCCCGCCGAGCTGCCACAAGCCTTTTGTGCGGCGGCCTTGGCGCTTGGCATCCTATCCTTGCGTGCGCCTGTTTTTGCGCTGCGTTGCGCCCGTGCTGCCGCGGCACTTGCGGGACGCGCCGAAGTTAGCAGGGAAGATGCGGCGCTTGCGGCGCAACTCATCCTGGCACCCCGCGCGCGGCAAGTGCCAGAAGCGCCCGCTGAAGAACAGGAACAACCACCCGAACAGCAGGAAGAACCATCCGATTCAGCCACGCAGCAGCAGCAAGACCAGCCATCGCTGGAAGACCTTGTGCTTGCGGCGGCGCAGGCAAGCCTGCCGGCAGGATTGCTCGCGGGGCTTGGTGTCGCGGCACGGCAAATGGCGCGTCAGGCAGCATCTTCCGGGAGATCCGGCATGATGCGCCGTTCCGCCCAGCGTGGCCGTCCCATTGGCGCGCGGCCGGCGGCGTGGCGTGCGGGGCTGCGTTTGGCCTTGGTGGAAACGCTCCGCGTTGCTGCTCCCTGGCAGGAATATCGCCGGCGCGAAAAGCCGCATCACGCGGCGCTGGTGCATATCAGAAGGGAAGATGTGCGTATTCGTCGCTACAAGCAGAACAGCGAAACCACAACGATCTTCCTGGTTGATGCTTCAGGGTCGGCTGCGTTGCATCGCCTTGCGGAAGCGAAAGGTGCGGTCGAACTACTGCTCTCAGATTGCTATGTCAGACGTGATCGGGTTGCTGTCATAGCATTTCGTGGTCGCGGGGCGGAGGTCCTGCTTGAACCTACGCATTCCCTGGTGCGTGCCAAGCGCAGCCTTGCAGCTTTGCCAGGTGGTGGTGGCACGCCT
>CAMCZJ010000017.1 GCA_945886995.1 Asaia bogorensis | reverse complement strand
CATGGCTTACGTTGTGGTGCCGGTGACAGATGGCTCGCTGCTGGTGGAATTGCCGGGTGGCGAAACAGTAACCGCTGACCTTCAATGCGGCGTTGCTTACGCGCGAGCCGCGGGGGTTGAGCATAATGTTGTCAATGGCGGCACAGCGCCGCTAGCCTTCGTGGAAACCGAACTTAAGCATTTGATCGGTTAGGTTTAGAAGGCAGCGTCACCATCGCGAGGCCGATAAAGACCAAAGCCGCGGCTGGGATCGTCAGCCAGCCCGGCACCTCGCCAAAAATCGCAAAGCCCCAGATCAGGCCGGTGATGGTGACGATATAGCCCACCTGCGATGTCACCACGCCGCCTTGGGTCGCGAGTGACCGGAAATAGATCAGATAAGCCAGCGCAAGCAGCACGCCCTGCGTCATGGTGATGGGCATGCCTTCAAGTGCTACCGCGCGCATCTGCCCTGTAGAAAACGCAATCACCGCCATCATCAGCGCCGCCGCAGCGCAGGTGCCAGCCGCCAGCGCCAAGGGCGCCGCGCCGCGTGGCGCGAGCTTCACGCCGGCGATATTGGCAACCGCATACCAAACCGGCGTGCAGGCCGCGAGCAAGGCCCAGGGCAGTGCTTCCGGGTCCGGCAATGCTGCACCTGGCGCCATGGCAATGCCAATGCCGACCAGCCCCAAAATGCTGCCGCCAATGCGCCGCCAGGATACTTTCTCCATCCTGAGCAGCATGGCGCCAAGCACTGTCAGCATGGGCGACAGAGGGATGAGTAAGGAAAAGAACCCTGCCGGTATATGCTGCAAACTTGTGAAACCGAACAGGTTGGAAAGCACGAGCCCCGTCAGCCCCGAAACACCATAATGGATCAAATAAGGGCGCTTCAGTGCGGGGATTTCGCGCCGCGCGAAACACACTGCGAGCAAGGTGATGGTACTGAAGCCCGAAGCGCCAAGTGCGATCATCAGCGGCGGCCAGCCCATGCCGCCCAATGTCTTCACAAAAATCGGCGTGGCGCCCCAAATGGTTCCAAGCAGCAAAAGGGGCAGGATGGCGCTGATGGCGAAACGCATGGCGACACTCGCGCGTGAAACGGGCGCAGTGTCAAGCGGTTGAAAACTGCACGCTCTTGCAGGCATGGTGCGGTGATGTCCCTGCCCGATTCGGAAATGGTGCCGCTTTCGCCTGGCTTGCTGGGCCCGCCGGAGCTTTGCCCTGTGCGCTGGCGGCGTTCAGAACGCGCACGCTCTGTCAGCCTGCGCATTGATCCGCGTGCGGGTGATGTGGTGGTAACGCTGCCCATGCGCGCAAGCCGCCGCGCTGGCTTGGCGCTTTTGACCACCCATGCCGCCTGGGTGCTGCGGCGGATCAAGGCGCTGGCGCCGAGCATTTCGCTGGCGCATGGTGCTGCGGTGCCCTTGGGCGGTGTGCCGCATCCGGTGCTGCATGACCCATCGCGGCGCGGCGCCGCTTTTGTGGAAAATGGCGCCATTATTGTGACAGGCGCGGCGGAATTTCTGCCCCGGCGCTTGCGCGATTTCCTGCGGACCGAGGCAAAACGGCGCATCATCCCCTTGGCCGCGATCCATGCCGAGAAACTGGGCGTCACGATCAAGGCCATTCGCGTGAAGGATACGCAAAGCCGCTGGGGGTCCTGCGCGCCTGATGGCACACTCGCGTTTTCTTGGCGGCTGGTCATGGCGCCGGATGCGGTGCTGGATTATGTGGTAGCGCATGAGGTCGCGCATCTGCGTGAGCTGAACCATTCTCCGCGCTTCTGGGCGCATGTCGCCGCACTGGCGCCGCATCGGGATGAGGCGGAGACCTGGTTGCGGGAAGACGGCCCGGCATTGATGCGCGTTGGCTGATAAGCAGAAGGATTGAGGGTTACCATGAAAGCCGTTGGATACCGGAAATGCCTGCCGATTGATCAGGCTGATGCGCTGGTTAATCTGGAGATCGCAGCCCCCGCTGCGCCCACGGGGCGCGATATGCTGGTGGAAATTCATGCAGTGTCGGTGAACCCGGTGGATACCAAGGTGCGTCGCCGCGATGACCCCGGTGAGGCGCCGCGCATTCTTGGCTTTGATGGCGCCGGCGTGGTGCGTGCCGTGGGGCCGGATTGCACGCTGTTTCGCCCAGGCGATGAGGTGTTTTACGCGGGCGTGATCAATCGTTCGGGCACCAATGCTGAATTACATCTGGTGGATGAACGCATTGTTGGGCGGAAGCCGCGCAACCTGACCTTCCCGGAAGCCGCCGCCGTGCCGTTGACAGCGATTACCGCTTGGGAGGGTTTGTTTGATCGCCTTGGCGTGCCGCAAGGTGGCGCGCAGGGGCAGACTCTGCTGGTGATTGCGGGTGCGGGTGGTGTGGGGTCCATGGTGATCCAGATGGCGCGCGCGCTCACGGGAATGACCGTGGTGGCTACCGCTTCACGCGCAGAAAGCGTGCAATGGTGCCGTGATCTGGGCGCGCATCATGTGGTGGATCATCATGGCGATATCGCCGCGCAGATGAAGGCGCTTGGCTTGCGTGGCGCCAATTACATCTATTCTGCCAATACTACTGCGAAGAACTGGGCTGCCATGGTGGATGCGGTGGCGCCGCAGGGGCGCATTCTGTTGATTGAAAGCCAGGCGCCGGTGGATGCGCGCGATGTCATGCGCAAATCGGTTTCGATCCATTGGGAACTGATGTTCACGCGCCCCTTGTTCAATACGCCCGACATGATTGAACAGCACCGCCTGTTGAATGAGGTTGCGGGGCTGATCGAAGCCGGGCGCATGCGCGGCACCATGACGCAGAACTTGGGCAAAATAACCGCGGCCAATCTGACGCAAGCGCATGCGCTGGTCGAAGGCGGCGGCATGATCGGCAAGGTTGTGCTGGAAGATTTCTGAAGCCCGCGCGACGTTGATTAGGTGATGATGATGCAAAGCCCCTTTGTGCAATTGGCGGTAATCCATCGCGGCCCGGCGGTGGAGAGCATTCATCATGGCATCGCTGTGGTGATGGATAGCAACGGCTGCCAGGTGCTGGCGATGGGTGATCCGGCTTTCGTCACCTTTCCACGGTCATCCTTGAAGCCCTATCAGGCGGTGGCGCTGGTGGAAACGGGTGCGGCGGATGCGCTGGGGCTGAGTGAAGAGCATTTGGCGCTATCCTGCGCATCCCATAGTGCTGAGGATTTTCAGGTGGCGTTGGTGCGCGATTGGCTGTCGCGCATGGGGCTTTCCGAATCCGCGCTGGTGTGTGGGCCGGATATGCCGCGCGCAGCCGCTGATCAGGCAAAGATTTATCGCGCGGGCGGGGACCGGTCCCGCATCTATCATAATTGCTCCGGAAAGCATTGCGGCTTCTTGAGCGTGGCGCAAAAGCTTGGTGCGCCAGTCGCGGGCTATGGCGATCCCACGCATCCGACGCAAAAGCTTTATCTGGAAATTCTTTCGGAATTGCTCGGCAGCGATGCAGGGCGTTTGCAGGCCGGTGTTGATGGCTGTGGCCTGCCGGCCTTGGCGCTTTCCATGGAAGCCATGGCGCAAGCCGCTGCACGCTGGGCAGCGCGCAAGGTGGCAAGCCCCGCGCGGCGCACCGCGATTGAAAGATTGCAGGCGGCCATTGCGAAGTATCCAGATCATCTTTCCGGCCGGGATCAGGCGACCAGCCGGATTGTGCGGGCAACCAATGGGCGCGTGCTGCTGAAAGGCGGCGCGGAAGGTTTTGTGGTGGGCTTTGTGCCGGATCAAGGTTTGGGGATCGCGGTGAAACTCGCCGATGGCGCATCGCGCGCCAAGATGGGGGTTTTCGCGGCATTGCTTGGGCGGCTTGGATTGCTGGATGCGGCCAGCACGGCGGCGCTGGTGCAGGCGGTTGAAGGCGATATCGCGGATAGCAATGGCAAGCCCGTTGGCCATATTGCCGTGACTCTGCCGGCGTAACGGTGGCGCCGATGCATGTATTGATTGCCGGCGGTGGTGTTGGTGGCTTGGCGCTGGCGCTTATGCTGCATCAGCGCGGCATTGGGTGCACGGTGCTGGAAGCTGCGGCGGAAGTGAAGCCGCTTGGTGTGGGCATCAATACGCTGCCGCATGCCATCCGCGAATTGGCCGCGCTTGATCTGCTGCCGGCGCTGGATGGGGTTGGTATTCGCACGCGCGAATTGCGCTATTTGAATCGCTTCGGTCAGGAAATCTGGCAGGAACCGCGCGGCATTTGGGCGGGGCATGAGGTGCCGCAATTTTCCATCCATCGCGGGCATTTGCATCAGGTACTGTGGCAGGCAGCGGAAGCGCGTCTGCCGAATGGCGCTTTGCTGCGCCATGCGCGGCTACAGGGCTCCACGCAGGATGCTGGGGGCATCACGGCGCATCTGGCGGATGGGCGTAGCCTACGGGGCGATGTGCTGATTGGCGCTGATGGCATTCATTCTGTCATTCGCGCCAGCTTGCATCCGGATGATGGCGGTATTCGCTGGAATGGCATTCAGATGTGGCGCGGCGCGGTGGAATGGCCGGCTTTTGAAGGCGGCGACACCATGATTGTCGCCGGCGATATGAAGGAAAAGCTGGTGCTTTACCCGATCGCCCCTTGCGCATCCCCTGCCACGCGGCTGACGAATTGGGTTGTTTGTGCGCAGATTGGCGATGCGAGCAAACCGCCGCCTCGGCGGGAAGATTGGTCACGCGCAGGCCAGCTTGATGAAGTGCTGGCGCATGTCGCGCGGTTTCGCATTCCCTTTCTGGATGTTGCTGCGCTGGTGCGCGCCACGCCGGAATTCTGGGAATACCCGATGTGCGACCGAGACCCCTTGCCCTTCTGGACCCGAGGCCGCGTGACGCTATTGGGCGATGCCGCGCACCCCATGTATCCGGTCGGATCGAATGGCGCATCGCAAGCGGTGCTTGATGCACGCTGCCTTGCCGATTTGCTGGCGTCTCAGGCGCCGGAAGCGGCGATTGCGGCCTATGCGGCAGAACGCCTGCCGAAGACGGCCGAGATTGTGCGCGCCAATCGCAAGGGCGGGCCGGAACGCGTGGTGGATGAAGTCAGCGCGCGCGCGCCCGATGGGTTTGCGCGGCTGGAAGATGTGATTTCGCGCGAGGAACTCGCCGCCATTGCCGGCGGCTATGCGCAAATGGCCGGTTTTGCAGCAGGAAAGCGCGCATGAGTGGAAAGTTTGACGTTGTTGTGGATACGCACGGTGTGGCGCGGCTGACGGTGGCGCATGATGCCAAGCTGAATACGCTGAACCCAGCACTTTTGGATGAGGCGATTGCGGCGCTGCGCGATCTTGCAAAGCACTCTGGCCTGCGCGCGGCGGTGCTGACCGGCGAAGGGGAGCGCGCCTTCATTGGCGGTGCTGATATTGGCGCCATGGCGGCTTTGAAAACGCCGGCAGAAGCTGAAGCCTTCATCGGCCGCGTACATGGCATTTGTGCTGCCATTCGCGACCTGCCTGTGCCGGTGATTGCGCGCATCAATGGCTGGTGCCTTGGCGCTGGGCTGGAAGTGGCTGCCGCTTGCGATATGCGGATCGCCGTGCGGGACGCGAAATTTGGCATGCCGGAAGTGCGCGTTGGTATCCCTTCCGTGGTGGAAGCCGCATTACTGCCCGGCCTGATCGGCTGGGGCCGCACCAGGCGCTTGCTGCTGCTGGCTGAGACCATCTCAGCCGCTGATGCGCTTGCCTGGGGTCTATTGGAAGAAGTCGCGCATCGCGAACGCATTGATGCGCGCATCGAAGCCTGGATCGCCAATCTATTGGCGGCGGGGCCGCAGGCACTTCGCGCGCAGAAGGCGCTGATTCGGCAATGGGAAGATCGCCCAATCAGTGAGGCGATTGCCGTCGGCATCACCGCCTTCGCGGCATCCTGGAACACGGATGAACCAAAGCGCATGATGCGCGCCTTCCTGGAAGAACAGAAGGCGCGCAAAAAGAAGCGCTGAATTCAGCCCGGCGGTGGCAGGAAATTCACCTCATGCTCTGCCGCAATACGCACCACTTCGCCGGGATCCGGCACGTTATGGATGCGGGTGAAAAGCTTGTAGAGCCCACGCGCTGGGCTCACCCAGAATAGCGCGCGCACCGGTGCTTCGGTTTTGTTGAAGATGCCATGGGCGATGCCCATCGGCAGGCGGATCAGATCACCCGCCTTGGCGGTGGCGGCTTGGCCATGCAGAAACAGATCAAACTGCCCTTCCAGCACGCGGATGAATTCATCCTGAGTGGTGTGGATATGCGGCGGCACGAAGGTGCCGGGCGGAAACAGTGTATCGAAAGCGAAGCAGCTTTCGCTATGCGCCACGGGTTTGTACGTCTGCCCGAGGATGGACCAAACAACCCCACCCTCACCAGTGCCGGCTGGGGTCACACCTGCTGTCATGCTCATTTTCTGAGGCTCCCTGTTTCAGACATGCAAATAAGTATCGCGGATTTCGGGCGCTGCGGCGAGTGCCGCGCTATCGCCCTGCCAGACCACGCGGCCCTTCTCGATCACCACATGCCAATCAGCAAGGCGCATGACGGCGGCCAGATTTTTATCTATCAGCAAAATCGCCTGACCTTCGGCGCGCAGCTTCGCCATCACTTGCCAGATTTCGGCGCGGATCAAGGGTGCCAGGCCCTCAGTCGCCTCATCCAGCACCAGCAAGCGCGGATTGGTCATCAAAGCGCGGCCAATGGCGAGCATTTGCTGTTCCCCGCCCGAAAGCTTGGCGCCGGATTGGCGGCGCCGTTCTGCGAGGCGCGGGAATAGCGCGTAGATCTCGGGTAAATCCCAACGCGCCGTGCCGCCCGCGCGGTTGGCGGCGGTGGCAACAAGGTTTTCTTCAACACTGAGCGTCGGGAAAATCTGCCGCCCTTCCGGCACCAGGCCAATGCCGCGCTGCGCGATGCTATAGGGGGCGGCGCCGGTAATCTCCGCGCCATCAAAACGGATATGCCCAGCACTCGGCCGGATCAGCCCCATGATGGCGCGCACCGTGGTGGTCTTGCCCATCCCATTGCGCCCAAGCAGTGTCACCACCTGCGCCGCGCCCACGCCAAAGCTGATGCCATTCAGCACCTGGCTTTCACCATAGCCGGCGACCACGCCTTCAAGCGTCAGCATGGCACGTCTTCTTCGCCAAGATAGGCGGCGCGTACTTCCGCACTCGCACGAATCTCGGCGGTGCTGCCACTTGCAATGATGCGGCCTTCGGCGAGGACGGAAATGCGATCTGCCAAGGCAAATACTGCCTGCATGTCGTGTTCCACAAGCAGGATAGCGTAGCGCGATTTGAGGCGGCGGAGCAGCGTGATCAGCTTTTCGGTTTCCTCTGGTCCCGCGCCAGCGAGTGGTTCATCCAGCAGCAGCAAGCGCGGTTGGGTGGCGAGTGCGATGGCAATCTCTAGCGCGCGCTTTTCGCCATGGCTCAACGCGCCGGCGATGATGGTTCCGCGATCAGCGAGCCCTACCTCGGCCAAAGCGTTGCGCGCGGCTTCGTTTAACGCTTCTTCCGAAGCGGCAGCACGAAAGAAGCGAAAGGAAGAGCCGCTTTTGGCCTGCGCGGCCAAGGCCACATTCTCCAATACCGAAAAGCCAGCGATGATGCTGGTGATCTGAAAGCTGCGCGCGAGCCCAGCATGCACACGGCGCGGCAGGGAAAACCGCGTGATGTCCGCCCCGGCGAAAACGACGCGCCCCGAATCAGGCGCGACGGTGCCGGTGATTTGATGGATCAGCGTGGTCTTGCCCGCACCATTCGGGCCGATCAGCGCGTGGATTTCGCCAGGTAGCACGTCAAGGCTGACATCATTGGTCACCGCAAGCCCGCCATAATGCTTGCGCAAGCCTTGGGCAGAAAGCAGCGCTTCAGCCACGGCGCGCCCCCAGAAAACCAATCAGCCCGCCGCGCATGAACAGCACGGCCAAAATCAGCAGCGGACCGAAGATCATTTTCCAATGCGTGGTCAGGCTGGGCAACCAATTTTCCAGCAGCACGAATAACGCTGCGCCAAGGATGGCGCCGGAAAGCCGCCCTAGCCCGCCCAGGATCACCATGAAAATCAATTCACCGGAACGCTGCCAGCTCATGTAAGCGGGGGCGACGAATTCTGTGGCATTGGCAAACAATACGCCCGCCAACCCCGCCAGCGTGCCGGCAATGACGTAGGACAAAAGCCGATACGGATAAGGCGCGAAGCCCACCGCTTGGGCGCGTAGCGGATTTTCCCGCGCCGCGCGCAACACGCGCCCAAAGCGGGAGGCCAGCAACATGGCGCAGAGGCCCCAGCACAACACCAAAAAACCGAGGCACAGGTAATGAAAGAAAACCCGGTTCTCCATGAGCCGCGTGCCGAAAATCTCGGTCCGGTCATAGAGCGTATAGCCATCATCCCCGCCATAGGCCGCAAGCGACGACGCGGTGAAAAACGCCATCTGCCCGAAGGCGAGCGTGATCATGATGAAATTTACGCCTTCGGTCCTGATGGCGATTGCGCCCGTCAGTAGGGAAAACAGCGCGGCGGCGGCAATCGCCACGGGCAGCACAATGGTGATATCGGTCAGCCGATGCGCATCCAGAATGGCAACGGCATAGGCGCCAACGCCCATCGCCGCCGCATGCCCAAGGCTGGCGAGGCCGGCCCCGCCCACCAGGAAGGAAAGCGAAACCGCCGCCGCCGCTAATATCATGATGCGCGCAAATAGCGTCAGGTAATGATTGGCGCCGAAGCCCATAAAGGGCGCCAGCGCCAATGCGGCCAGCACCAGCAGCGTCAGCGCCACATCAAGCCGCAAGCGCGGCATGCTAACCACTCCTGGCCGGGAAAAGCCCACGCGGGCGGAAGGCAAGGATCGCCGCCATGGCAATATAGACCAGCATGGAAGCGAGCGCCGCGCCGGTTTGTCGCGCAGCAGACGGGTCAAGAAACAGCCGCATCAAATCCGGCATCAGCGATTTGCCGAGTGTATCCGTAAGCCCCACGATCAGCGCCGCAATGAATGCACCGCGAATGGACCCAATGCCGCCAATCACAATCACCACGAATGCAAGGATCAACACGTGATCCCCCATACCTGGCTCAACTGAGAAAATCGGCCCGGCCAGCACACCGGCGAAACCCGCCAGCATGGCGCCGAAGGCAAAGACCAACATGAAAAGTCGGCGAATATCCACGCCAAGCGCTGAGACCATGGGCGCATTGGTGGCCCCCGCGCGCACCAACATGCCAAGGCGCGTGCGCTCCACCAAAAACCACAGGCCAAGCGCAGTAGCGATGCCGGCACATAGCACCGCGATGCGATACAGCGGATATTGCAGCCCCGGCATCAGCACCACGCCGCCTTCAAGCATTGCCGGCACGGGCACTTGCAGCGGCGCCGCGCCCCAAATGGCTTTCACGGCCTGATTGAGAAACAGGATCACGCCAAAAGTCGCCAGCACTTGCGACAAATGATCGCGATCATAAAGGTGCCGGAAGACCAGCACTTCAAGCAATAAGCCGAAGATCAGCGCTGCTGGTAATGCCAACAAAAGCCCAAGCCAGAAGGATCCGGTCGCTGCCGCCAAGGCAGCGCCCAGATACGCCCCCAGCATATACTGAACCCCATGCGCCAGGTTGATGAAATCCATCACCCCGAACACCAGGGTCAGCCCCGCCGCCACCAGGAAAAGCAGAATGCCAAGTTGCAGGCCATTCAAGGCCTGCACCAGGAAAAGTCCCGTACTCACGTTAGGGGATGATCCGTGTTAACAGATCATCCCCTAACTTCCTTTGAGCGACTGATTCACCGCTCCGGTGGTTCCACCTTCGCGGATCAGGCGCAAAATTTAACGCATGCGGCATTCGGCGGCCCAGGGGTCCACGTTGTTTTCCAAAACCTTGCGCACGGTTTCGGTCTGGAACTTGCCATCCGGGCGCTTGGCGACCTTGAGCAGCCAGAAATCCTGCACCGGGTAGTGGTTCACGCCGAATTTGAAATTGCCGCGTACGGAGGTGAAATCCGCCGCGCGTAACCCGGCGCGCAGCGCATCCTTATCGGCCAAGCGGCCACCCGCACGACGAATGGCTGAATCAAGCAACATCGTGCTGTCATAAGCCTGCGCGGCATAACTGGCCGGTACATAATTGAAAGCGGCTTCGAAATCGGTCACGAAGCGACGATTGGCGGCATTGTCCATATTCGGCGCCCAGCTTGCCGCCGAGAAGAAGCCCACCGCCGCATCCTGCTGCGCGGGCAGCGTTGCTTCATCCACGGTGAAGGTGGACAGGAACGGGATATGCGCGAGCCCCGCCTGGCGATATTGCCGCACCAGATTCACGCCAAGCCCGCCCGGCATGAAGGTGAAAATCGCATCCGGCTTTGCCGCGGCAATCTTCGCGAGCTCTGCCGCGAAATCAAGCTGCGTCAGCGGCACGTAAACCTCATCTACCACTTCGCCCTTGAAGCGGGATTTGAAGCCGGCGACTGCATCGCGCCCCGCCTGGTAGTTCGGCACCATGACGAAAACGCGCTTATAGCCCTGGTCTTCGCAGACCTGGCCGATCACGGAATGCACCTGGTCGTTATTGTAAGACGTGGTGAAGAAGAAGGGATTGCAGCCGCGCCCCGCAAAGGTGGAAGGCCCGGCATTGGTGCTGATCAGGAAGGTATTGGCTTCCGTCACCGGGCGGATGATGGCTTGCAGGATGTTGGAAAACACAACGCCCACAATGAAATCGCAGCGGTCGCGTTCCAAAGCGGTGCGCACCTTGGTCACCGCCACATCGGGCTTCAATTCATCATCAATCATGATGGTTTCAGCCGTCAGGCCACCAAGCCGGCCATTCAGATGCCGGAGCCCCATCAGGAAGCCATCGCGCAACTGGCTGCCCAGCGCGGCTTGCGGGCCGGTTTGCACGGCAACCAGGCCAATCTTCACCCCGCCCGCGGGCTGCGCATGCAGAATGGCGGGTGCTGCCAGCAGCCCCAAGGCGCCGCCCATGGCGCCACGACGTGACAAAGAACTCATCTTCAAGCCTCCCATTTTTAAGAACCCTGTAGAGCCTTACTGCGCGAAGCCCGGGCGCAAGGCAAGGCGGTGCGCCATATTGCCAGCACGAATCATCAAGGGATGGGTGGCGTCCGCGAAGGGGTCCAGCACCGTGAAATGATTGGCGCCGGGCAAGGCTTCAAAACTGCCGCCCCAATGGGTGGCGAAATCGCGGCTTTGGCGGATGAATTCATCGCTCTCCGCCCCACCCACCACGACATGCAGGCTATCAAAGGCGGGCGGCGGCAGCAGGCGGGGGGAGAGGGTGGCGATATCCGCCCCCGTCAGGCGCAAGGCCTGGGCGATGCTGGTGCCGCGCAGGGGTGCCAATTCGAACACGCCGGAAACAGGCAAGGCCGCCCCCACCGTCCCGGCCGGCAGGCCTGGCTGCCAGGCGGGCCAATCGGTTGCCAGCAGCAGCGCCGCAAGCTGCCCGCCGGCGGAATGGCCTGCCGCCAGCAGTCGCCCGCCGCGGCGCCGATGCAGAAAGGCTGCGGCGCGGCGCATTTGTTCGGCAATGTCGCCAAGCGTCACCGCGGGGCAAAGGTCATAGGAAGGCACCGCCACCGCCACCCCTTGGCCCAGTAGGCCGCGCGCGCAATGGCTCACAAAGGACCGATCCAGCGCCTGCCAATAGCCGCCATGGATGAAAAGCGCGGTGGGCGCGGCTTCGGCATTGGGTGGTAGGAATAGGTCGAGCTTCTCCCGCTCGCCCTCGCCATAGGCAAGATCGAGCTCCGCCCGCACCCCGCTCTCGCGAAAGGCTGCGGCATCCCGCGCCCAGCCCGCGATGATTTCGGCGCTTTCGGGCACGCGGGCCCGATTATTATATTCCCGTTCGGCATCCATGCGCCTATCTGCGCATGGGAAAGCCATAACAAGCAAGGCGGGGTGATGCGCGTTTATCTGGCGGGGCCGGAGGTGTTTCTGGCGGATCGAGACGAAATCGCCGCGGCGAAGAAGGCCATTTGCGCGCAGCATGGGCTGGTTGGGGTTTTCCCGACCGACCCCGCGCCCGCCGCGCCGCAAGCCGAAACCGACTGGATGCGCATCTACCTTGGCAATGAAGCGCATATCCGTGGCTGCGACGCGCTGATTGCGAACCTGACTCCGTTTCGCGGTGCCTCGGCTGATCCCGGCACGGCCTATGAGCTTGGCTTCATGCGCGCGCTGGGCCGGCCCGTGCTGGGTTACAGCAATGCGGCTGGAAACTTCACCATGCGCAGCCTGGCGCTGCTGCGGGGTGCAGTGCATCGGCGGGCATCGGGTGCCTGGGAAGATGCCGATGGCATGGAGGTTGAGGATTTCGGCCTGACCGATAACCTCATGCTTGATGGCGGCATTGCTGCCGCCAGTGGCGTGTTGGTGGTGAACCCGGCGGAAGAAGCCGCGCGCTGGCGTGACCTTGCGGGGTTTTCTCGCTGCGTCGCCTATTTGGCAGCGATGCGAGAATAAATCCTCAGCTTGCGTCTATCTGCAAGCCTTCGCGCTTGATCACATCCGCCCATTTCGTGATTTCGCTGGCAACGAAAGCGCCAAATTGTTGCGGGCTGCCGATCATGGGCACGCCGCCCAATTCTTCAAAGCGCTTCACTGTTTCTGGCAAGGCGAGCATCGCCATGACATCGGCGTTGATGCTGGCGATCGTCTCCGCCGGCATGGCGGCCTGGCCGAAAAGGCCGAACCAGGTGTTTACTTCGTAATTCGCAAGTTCCGGCATGGTTTCCCGCATGGCTGGCACATCGGGCAGGGCCGGGTGGCGTTCCTTGCTGGTCACGGCCAAGGCGCGCACGCGCCCGGCTTGGATATGGCCCATGATGCCGGTAAGGTTATCAATCAGGAAGGCGACATTGCCGGCCAGCAATTCAATCTGCGCCGGGGCGGAACCGCGCGTGGGTATGTGAATGGCCTGGGCATTCAGCATTTGCAGAAACAATACCGGCGAAAGATGCGTGGATTGCCCAACGCCTGTTGAGGCATAGGGAACCTCGCCCGGCTTGGCGCGCAACATACCGGCCAGTTCTGCAACATTCCGCGCCGGGACATTGTTGTTCACCACCAGCACATTGGGGCCAGCGATGGTGCCGGCGATTGGGGCGATCTGGTCGGCGCGATACGGCAAATTGCGAAACAGCGAATAGCCGATGGCTTGCGGGCCAATATTGCCCATGAGCAAGCTGAGGCCATCTGGACGTGCACGCACCATTTCAACCGTGCCAATGGTGCCGCCCGCGCCGGTACGATTTTCCACCACCACCGGCGTGCCCCAGCGCGGCTGCAAAAACTGCGCGAGCAGACGGCCCATGATATCCGTGGTGCCACCCGCCGCGGCGGGGACGATGATGCGCACCTGCCCGGACGGGCGCCAGGATTGCGCGCGGGCGATGGCGGGCGTGGCGAGCAGCGGCAGCGCAAGTGCGGTGCGGCGCGAGATATTGGTCATTGGATCCTCCCTGAATTCTTGCGCCCATCATGCCGCCGAAAGCCGCTTTGGGGAAGGCTTCAGCCCTGACGCAGCGCGGCCATCACGCGGGCAAGCCCCGTTTCCCAGGGAGGCAGCGCCACGCCGAAAACGCGCGAGAGTTTGCCATTATCCAGCCTGCCATCTGCGGGGCGCTTGGCCTTGGTCGGGTAATCAGCCGTGGTGATGGCATGTACCTTGGGGTGCGGCGCGCCATGGCGGGCGGCTTCGGTGAAAATCGCCTCGGCAAAGCTGTGCCAGTTGGTGAAGCCGCCGCCGGTGGCGTGATAGGTGCCGGCAAAATCATCGCGCCAGCCCTGGTCGCGCAGCCGAGCCAGAATGGCGGCGATGGCATCGGCCAGATCGGGCGCCGCGGTGGGGCTGCCCCATTGATCCGCCACTACGCGGAGTTCCGGGCGCTGTTCGCCAAGGGCCAGCATGGTCCGCAGAAAATTCTTGCCCATGGGCGCGAAGACCCAGGCGGTGCGGAGCACAATGCAGCGCGGATTGGCCGCTTGCGCCGACCATTCGCCCGCAAGCTTGGTGCGGCCATAGGCGCCAAGTGGGTTGGGGGCATCACTTTCCAGATAGGGCCCGCCCTTCAGCCCATCAAACACATAATCGGTGGAAATCTGGATGATGGGGATGCCCGCTTCGCGCGTGAGCTGCCCAAGCAAGGCTGGCCCGAGCGCATTGGCGCGAAAGGCGCCTGCTTCATCATCTTCTGCTGCATCCACTGCCGTCCAGGCGGCGCAATTCACTACCGCGTCGGGCTTCAGTGCGTGGAACGCGGCGACCACTGTTTCGGGCTTGTCGAATTCGAATTCAGGCTGGCCGACCAACAGCGCCTCAAAACCCTGCGCTGGCAGGGCAGTTTCCAGCCCCGTTGCCAATTGCCCGCCACGGCCTGTGACGAGGATGCGGCGCATCACCACGTACCTTTCGGAAAGGGTGGCGCGATATCGGCAAGCTTGGGGGCCTTGCGGTCCTTGTCGGACAGGATGGGGTCCTTCACCGGCCACTCAATGCCAAGCGCCGGATCATCCCAGGCGATACCGGCATCGGTTTCGCGATCATAATAGGCGTCAACCTTGTAGAGCACTTCGGTATCTTCTTCGAGTGTCACAAAGCCATGCGCGAAACCCGCAGGGATCCAAAGCTGCTGCCAATTCGCCGATGAAAGTTCGCACGCCACATGCTGGCCGTAAGTGGGCGAGCCTTCACGGATATCCACTGCGATATCCAGGATGGACCCGCGTACCACGCGCACCAGCTTGGCTTGCGCACTGGGTGGGCGCTGGAAATGCAGGCCGCGCACCACGCCCTTCTGACGTGACAGGGAATGATTATCCTGCACGAAATCAGCCGTGATCCCATGTGCGGCCAGCGTACGGCGCGACCAGACTTCGCTGAAAAACCCGCGATCATCACCAAAGCGTGCCGGTTCAATCAGGATCAGATCAGCAATGGCAAGGCGTTCTGCTTTCACGAAAGACGTCCCCCAGCCAAGTCGCGCAAATAGACACCATAAGCGGTTTTGCCCAAACGATCTGCCTGGGCGCGCAAGGCCGCCGCATCAATGAAGCCCATGCGGAAGGCGATTTCTTCCGGGCAGCCCACTTGCAGCCCTTGGCGTTCCTGCACGGTTTGCACAAAAAGCGCGGCTTGCAGTAATGAAGCTGGTGTGCCGGCATCAAGCCAGGCACAGCCACGGCCCAATTGCTCAGCGCGCAAGCTGCCATCGGCCAGATAGACCTTGTTCAGATCAGTGATTTCCAATTCGCCGCGTGCGGAGGGTTTCAAATCCCGCGCCATCTGCGTCACGCGCTTGTCGTAGAAATAAAGCCCAATCACTGCCCAATCGGATTTCGGCTTGGCGGGTTTTTCTTCGATGGACAGCACGCGCCCGGCGGCATCGAATTCCGCCACGCCATAGCGTTCCGGATCGGCCACGCGATACCCAAAGACCGATGCCTGGCCATTCTGCGCATTGGTTGCTGCTGCCTTCAGGCTTTCCACCAACCCATGACCATAGATGATGTTGTCCCCCAGCGCCAAAGCGCAGGCTTCCCCACCAATCCAATCCGCGCCGATATGAAAAGCTTGCGCAATGCCATCCGGGCTTGGCTGTTCCGCATAGCTGATGCGGATGCCGAATTGCGCGCCATCACCCAGCAGCCGCTTGAATTGCGGCAGATCGGCCGGCGTTGAGATCAGCAGAATATCCTTGATCCCGGCGAGCATCAGCGTGCCCAGCGGATAATAGACCATCGGCTTGTCATAGACCGGCAGCAATTGCTTGGAAGCCGCCAGAGTCATGGGATGCAAACGCGTGCCAGACCCACCTGCGAGCAGAATGCCCTTCATGCCTTCACTCCCCCAAGCCTTTGCCCCGCATAGCGCTTTTCGCGAATGGGCCGCCACCAGGCTTCATTGTCCAGATACCAGCGAATGGTTTGATCCAGGCCGCTTTCGAAATCATACCGCGCCTTCCAACCAAGCGCGCTCTCCGCGCCGCTCGGGTCCATGGCGTAGCGGAAATCATGGCCTGGGCGATCCTTCACATAGGTGATCAGGCGCTCACGCGGGCCGGCGGGATCAGCGCGCAGCCGGTCCAGCGTGCGGCAAATGGCCTGCACCACTTGCAGATTGGTCCGTTCCTGGCGCGGGCCGATGCAGTAAGTCGCCCCCGGCACACCGCGCATCAGCGCCAATACCAGGGCTTCGGCATGATCATCCACATGAATCCAGTCCCGGATATTCGAACCATCGCCGTAAACTGGCAAAGGCCGGCCTTCCAGCGCGTTTAGTGTCACCAGCGGAATGAGCTTTTCCGGGAATTGCCACGGCCCGTAATTATTCGTGGTGTTCGAAACAAAGGATGGAAAGCCATAGGTATGCTGCCAGGCGCGCACCAGATGGTCCGACGCTGCCTTGGAAGCGGAATAGGGGCTGCGCGGATCATAGCGCGTATGCTCATCAAATGGCGCATCATCCGCGCTTTCCAGCGAACCGAAAACCTCATCCGTTGAGACATGATGGAAGCGGAATTCAGCCTTCGCGGCGGCTTCCAATCCTTGCCAATATTCCCGCGCGGCTTCCAGCAGCACCTGCGTGCCGACCACATTGGTCTGGATGAATTCCGCAGGCCCATCAATGGAACGATCCACATGGGATTCGGCGGCCAGATGCATGACGCGCGCAGGCTTGAAGCGCGTGAAGGCATCGCGCATTGCCGCCGGGTCGCAGATATCCAGCGGCAGATGAAGATGGCGCGGCGATTTCAGCCAATCGCCAAGGGAGTCAGGGCTGGCCGCATAGGTCAGCTTGTCAATATTCACGACCGTCGCATCGGTGCTGGACAGCAAATGCCGCACCACCGCAGACCCGATAAAGCCCATACCACCTGTCAGAAGAATGACCATGAAACGCCCCACCCATTATGGCTGTTCGAATGCAACATTATCCGAACAGCCCATTATGTCAGTAGCATGACCGCGCGGTGACCCGCCCCGGTCAGGTATTCATCGCGTCGAAGAAATCCTGATTGGTCTTGCTGTATTTCAGCTTGTCCAACAGGAATTCCATCGCATCCTGTGTGCCCATCGGGTTCAGAATGCGGCGCAGCACCCACATCTTGGATAGCGTGCCGCGATCCACCAGCAATTCTTCCTTGCGGGTGCCGGATTTGGTGATGTCAATCGCGGGGAAGGTGCGCTTATCGGAAAGCTTCCGATCCAGCACGATTTCGCAATTGCCCGTGCCTTTGAATTCTTCGAAAATCACTTCATCCATACGGCTGCCAGTATCGATCAGCGCCGTCGCGATGATGGTGAGCGACCCGCCTTCTTCGATATTGCGCGCCGCACCAAAGAAGCGCTTCGGGCGCTGCAGCGCATTGGCATCCACACCGCCAGTCAGCACCTTGCCGGAGGACGGCACAACCGAGTTATAGGCGCGGCCCAAGCGCGTGATGCTGTCCAGCAAAATCACGACATCGCGCTTGTGTTCCACCAGGCGCTTGGCTTTTTCCAGCACCATTTCGGTCACTTGCACATGGCGCGTCGCCGGTTCGTCAAAGGTGCTGGCCACCACTTCACCACGCACGGTGCGGGCCATGTCGGTCACTTCCTCGGGCCGTTCGTCAATCAGCAGCACCATCAGGAAGACTTCGGGATTATTCGCCGTAATGGATTTGGCGATATTCTGCAGCATCACGGTTTTACCCGTGCGCGGCGGTGCCACAATCAAGGCGCGCTGGCCCATGCCGATTGGCGAAATCAGATCAATCACGCGATGGGTATTGTCCTTGGTCGGCCCCTTGGCGACGCTTTCAACTTCCGGATTTTCCATCTTGAGGCGACGGTTCGGATAAAGCGGCGTCAAGTTATCGAAATTGATCCGGTGACGCAGGCTTTCCGGGTCTTCGAAATTGATCGCATTGACCTTGAGCAGAGAGAAGTACCTCTCCCCATCCTTCGGCGCGCGGATCTGGCCTTCCACCGTATCGCCGGTACGCAAGCCAAAGCGGCGCACCTGGGCGGGGGAGACATAAATATCATCGGGCCCGGGCAAGAAATTCGCCTGCGGGCTGCGCAGATAGCCGAAACCATCGGAGAGGATTTCAAGCGTGCCTTCCCCGAAAATCGCCTGATCATTATCGGCGAAGGTCTTCAGGATGGCGAACATCATATCCTGCTTGCGCAGTGATGATGCGTTTTCAATCTGCAATTCCTCAGCGAATGCGAGGAGGTCCGCGGGGCTTTTCGCCTTAAGTTCTGAAAGATGCATTTTGTGCCTTGGCGTTCCGTGAGGCTTGAGAAATCGGGACCCGAACCGCGGCGCCGCACGCCCAAAGGGCGGTTTGACCGATGTTGCCGGAAGCTAACCGCAGAAGGCGGCGCATCCATGAATGTCCCGTTAACGGGTAGAAGGGGAATGCGGCAGCGCCGATCCGGGATCGACGGGGCCGCGAGAGGAAGGATCCTTTATCTATGAAGCCCGCGGCCCCTCGTCAACTCTAGGATCAAAATGGCTTCACGATCACCATAATGACAATCAGGATCAGGAGCAGCGTCGGCACCTCATTGGCGATGCGCCAGGACCTTTCGCTCCGGGTGTTGCGGTCCTCGGCAAAAAGGCGCCGGGCGCGGGCCAGATCCATGTGAAAGGCAGTCATGCCCAGAAGCCCGAAAAGCTTGCCGTGCCACCAGCCCGCACGCCAATCCACCACGCCCGGGGTCAGGATCAGCAGCAGCCCGAACAGCCAGGTAGCGATCATCGCCGGGTTCATGATGGCCCGCAGCAGGCGCCTTTCCATGATCTTGAATAGCACCACCTGGGCGGAACCTGGCGCCTGTTGCGTGTGATACACATACAGCCGGGGCAGGTAGAAAAGCCCTGCCATCCAGGCAAAAACGCTGATCAGATGCAGCGCCTTGGTCCAGGCATAGAAGGGGGCGAGGGCCTCAATCACCATGGGTCATTCATCCTTTTCAGCAGGGGCCGGTATCAACCGCGGATGCGGCCCATCTTGCAGCCGCCAGCGCGCCAGTACCGCATCCCGCACGCGGGCGCGCACCACCTTGCCCTGTGCATTGCGCGGCAATTCGGGCAGCGCCAGCCAGGCGCGTGGGCGCTTATGCTTGGCCAAATCTTCCGCCAGCGGCAGGGCGGCATGCTCCCACCCCGCCGGCAGACCCTCGGCCACCGCAATGATCACCTCGCCCCAATAATCGGAGGGCAGGCCCAAAACGCAGAGCGCGCGTCCCTGGGCGGCGGGTTCCAAAGTGGTCTCGATCTCGGCCGGGTGGACGCGGTAGCCACCGCTTTTCATCACATCCGAAGCCCGGCCCGAGAGGCGGAGCCGCCCGCGCGTATCTACCGCGCCCAGATCGCCGGTGCGATGCCAGGCGCCGGCGGGGCGTGGCAAAAACCCATCCGCGCCGATCATGCCGATATTCATATGCCGGGCGCGCAGCCAGATATCGCCCGCATCGCCCTGCGGTAGGGGCGCGCCGGCTTCATCCCTAATGGCGATTTCAACGCCGGTTGCGGGCCAGCCGAGGTTCGCGCCCAGGCCATCCTCGGCTTCATCCATCGCAGCCGCCACATCCGGGCCTTCCAGCACGGTGATGGGGTTGAAGCATTCGCTCATGCCATAGGTCACGCGCACCACCGGGCCGAATTGCGCCGCGGCGCGGGCGTAAAGATCGCGCGTCAGGGTTTGCGTGCCGCAGAAAATGACCTTCAGCCCTGGCACGGCCTGGCCTGGGAATAGTGCCAAAAGCTTGGCCAGCACGGTGGGCGGGGCGAAAATCGCGGCAAGCGCGGGGGCGGCGAAAACAGGTGCAATACGCTCGGCCCGCACGCCATCCTGCAAGACAACCTCGCCCCCATGATCAAGCCAGGCATAGGTGATCAGCGCCGCGCCATGGGTGAAGGGCGTCATCAGCAGCACCCGATCACCTGGTTCCGGCGTGAAGGGCAGCACGGCGCGTTGCAGGATATTGGCGAGGTATCGCCCACCATGGCTATGCAGAATGGCCTTTGGCTTGCCCGTGGTGCCAGAGGTGAAAATGATCCGCCCCCAGGCATCGGATGGCACGGGCGGCAGCGGCGCGGTGCTGTCATCCGGGGCGATATCTTCCAGTGCGAGCGGGTCGAACCCCAGCCCCGCAAGCCGCGCGCAAGATGCTTGCGGTGCGATGATGCGCTTGAAGCCGGTCAATTCCGCATACCAGCCGAGTTCCGCATCGGTCGAACCCGTATTGCAGGGGGTTTCAGCCACGCCGGCCATGGTCAGGCCATAGCTGACCCAGGGCGCATCGCAGCCATTGGGCACGAAGGTCGCGACCGGCTGGCCAGGCTTGAAGCCTTCCGCGATCAGCCGCCGCGCTAGACCATGGGCGCGGGCCGAAAGCGTCGAATAAGTAAGCGTGGCGCTGCCATCGGTGACGGCGATACGCGGGCCGAAGCGCTGCGCCAGGGTCAGAAGGTCCGAAGACCAGGGAATACCATCCTGCATGGGGGCAGAGTCTCGCCAGCCGGGGCGCGCGTCAATGCGGGGCTTGATTGTGGGGCGCGCTTCAGGCGGGATGGGGTGAAGCAATAGGAACACCGCCATGGAATCGCTCAGCTCACCAACCCTGCCGCAAGGCATCCGCTCCCGCTTTCTGGAAGGCATCAATGGGCTGCGCGTGCATGTGCTGGAAGCCGGGCATGAAACGCCGGGCCGGCCCTGCCTTTTTTTGCTGCATGGCTTTCCGGAACTCGCCTATTCCTGGCGGCATGTGATGCTGCCCTTGGCCGCGCTGGGCTATCACGTGGTGGCGCCGGATCAGCGCGGTTATGGCCGCACTACGGGGTGCGATACGGAATATGATGCGCCGCTCGCGCCTTTCCGCCTGACCAATCTGGTGCGTGATGCGCTGGGCGTGGTGGCGGCGCTTGGCTACCGGGAAGTGGCGGCGGTGATCGGGCATGATTTCGGATCTCCGGTAGCTGCCTGGTGCGCGTTGACGCGGCCCGATGTGTTTCGCCGTGTGGCGCTCATGAGCGCACCTTTCGCCGGCGGGCCGGATTGGCCAAAGCCAGGGCAGCAATCCAGCGGTTCTTCCGCCATGCCGGGGTTGGATGAGGCTTTGGCTGCTTTGCCGCGCCCGCGCAAACACTACCACGCCTATTACGCCACGCGCCCAGCCAATGCGGATATGATGGGCGCGGCGCAAGGGCTGCACGCCTTCATGCGCGCCTATTACCACCACAAAAGCGCCGATTGGGCCGCCAACAAACCGCATAAGCTGCGCGATTGGTCGGCTGATGAAATGGCGAAACTGCCGACCTATTACGTCATGGACCGCGCGGAGACGATGCCGGAGACGGTGGCGCATGAAATGCCAAGTGCTGCCGAGGTTGCCGGCTGCGCCTGGATGACGGAAGCGGAAATGGCGGTTTATGCGGCGGAATATGGCCGCACTGGGTTTCAGGGCGGGCTCAATTGGTATCGCACTCGCTTCGCGCCAGATGTGAATGCGGATTTGGCGCTATTCGCCGGGCGCAGCATTGATGTGCCTTCGATCTTCATCGCGGGTGCCGCGGATTGGGGTGTGTTTCAGGCGCCCGGCGCCTTTGAGCGCATGCAGGGCATTGCCTGCACACGCATGGCGGCGGCGCATCTGGTCCCCGGCGCGGGGCATTGGGTGCAGCAGGAACAACCCGCACGCACGGTGGAATTGCTGAAGGATTTGCTGGCGCTGCCCTTGGGGTGATTCACGCGGCGTCAGGCCGCAAGTAGCGTCGGCAGCCTCGGCCCATTGGCCAGCACATCCGCCGTGGCGCTACCAAACACCATCGTGCGCAGCGGTGAGTGCCGCACCGCGCCCATCACCAGCATATCCGATTCCGTATCGGCTGCTGCCGCCAAAAGCCGTTCCAGCACGCCACCACTGCCGCGCTGCAGGGACATGAAGCGCGGTTTGGCGCCGTGGCGGGCGAGCAGATGGGTAAGCTCGATCCCGGATTGGCCGGGGCGCAATTCCTTGTCATCGGTGATGGTGGCGATGATGGTCTCGGCCGCGCCGCGGATCAGCGGCAGCGCGCCATGGATGGCGCGGACCGAAGCGGGGCTGGCATCCCACGCCACTAGAATGCGCTGCGGCAAACCGGCCAAAGGCCGCGCCTGGGGCACCAGCAGCACCGGCCGGCCTGTGTCAAAAATCGCTGCCTGCTGAAGAATTTGCGCAGCAACGCCTGGTGCGCCGAGCCCTGTCAGCACCGCCAGATCACTCACACGCAGGTGATCAGCGAAGGCTTCCCCATTGCCATAGGCGAAGTTGGTGCGCTTCCTGGTCTGATACGCCACGCCGCGACGTTGTGCGGCTGCCGCAAATGCCTCGGCAGCGCGGTCTTCCAGCAAGTTTGTGGCATCATCCGCCGGCGTGGGCGCGGTAAGCGCGCTATTCATCGGGAAAATCAGCGCCGTCACATGGGCTGAAAAGGCTTCTGCAAGCGCAAGTGGCGTTGTGGTGACGGCTTCCGCCTCTGTGGCTCTGGCGGGGTCAAGATGGGTCAGAATACTGGTGAAAGTCATTACGGTTTCTCCGGCTGCCGCGCATCTTTCGGGTGACGCACCCGTGATGGCGTTTTGATTGGTTCTGGGGGCAAGCCGCAAGGCGATGCCGCCGCGATATGTGCATATCGCCGCGCGCGCAAACCAGCGTTGATATGGGTCAAGAAAAAATAAGGCTGTCGGAGAAGAACTTATTGTAACAGAAGGCGCAGCAGGCATGTCCGCCCGCCGCGCCGTTACAATCAGCAAAGGTGATCAGGCGGGCGGCGCCACCGAAAGCCCAAGCACCTTATGTTCCGCAATGAAGCGCGCCACCAGGCCGGAAGCCTTCGCCTTTTCGACGAAATCCGCCAGGAAAGCGGTGGCGGCGGTATTGTGCTTGGCAGTGCCGATCGCCTGCTGCACGGCAGTGAATTGGCCATCCAAAATCCGCGCGCCGGGCATTTTTTCGATGTCTGAGAGCAGCTTCGGGCGCAGCCCCGCCAGCACTTCAAGCTTCTCGGCCGCGAATTGCTCAAACGCGGCATCAAGTGTTGCGGAGCGGATCAGTTTCGCCTGATGGATATTGCGTTCCAGCCAGAGATCATAAGCCGCGCGCGCGGTCACCGCGATACGATTACCGGGGCGATCCACTTCCTCCATC